>NZ_JALEXO010000253.1 GCF_022780145.1 Intestinibacter sp. | reverse complement strand
TTAGGATCTAGCCATACTGCACCTGATTGAGTTTTACCCATTTTCTTACCTTCTGAGTTAAGAAGTAGAGTTATAGTCATTGCATAAGCATTTTTGTTTAATTTACGTCTTATTAAGTCAGTTCCTGCAAGCATGTTTGACCATTGATCGTTACCACCTAATTGCATTTGGCAGCCGTATTTTTGGTATAATTGGTAGAAATCGTAAGCTTGCATTATCATGTAGTTGAATTCTAAGAAAGTAAGCCCACCTTCTCTATCCATTCTTTGTTTGTAGCATTCAGCAGAAAGCATTCTGTTTACACTAAAGCATGCACCAACTTCTCTTAGTACGTCTACATAATTTAAATCTAATAGCCAATCTGCATTGTTTACAAGTATAGCTTTATCATCTGAGAAATCTATGAATTTAGCCATTTGTTTTTTGAAGCATTCACAGTTGTGGTTTATCATTTCTGGTGTCATCATTTTTCTCATATCAGTTCTACCAGATGGGTCACCTATCATTGTAGTTCCTCCACCTACTAGAGCTATAGGCTTGTTACCTGCCATTTGTAATCTCTTCATTAAACATAAAGCCATGAAGTGACCTACATGTAGAGAATCTGCTGTAGCGTCAAATCCTATATAAAATGTAGCTTTACCTGCATTTATTAATTCTTTTAATTCGTCTTCATCAGTGACTTGTGCGATCAGTCCTCTTTCGACTAATTCTTCATATACTGTCATCTTTATCTCTCCTTTTCGTTTTTACATTAAAAAACTCTCGCCCTCTATCTAAAGGACGAGAGTAGATCTCGCGTTACCACCTTTATTCGTAGATAACTCGCATTATCTACCTCAGTAAGTAAAATACTATGCACTATAACGTGTGCTCACGTCACATCCTACTAAAGTTCAGTGTGAAGCTCAAAGGTGTATTCATAATCTTCTCTTTCGCGCCTCTCATCTGCCGGCTACTCTCTGTCAAAGCTTCAATTATTACTATTCCTCATCTCTGCCTGTATTATTATTTTTTACAAATTTTATAACTTTAATACATATATTTTAGATTATATTAAAATTATTATTTTTTGTCAACGTTTCAAATATTTTCTCTCGCTATTTTACATACTTCTTAATAGCTTTAGATAATTGATCTGGACATGAAGTATCCTTTGGTCCGCAAGTAGTTCCACTTAGCTTATCTGCTACCTCTAATGCATTTTGTCCAATTATTAATTTAGATATCCCAGAAAGATTTCCATTACATCCTCCGATAAATTCAGCTTTAGTTATTATATTGTCGTCGTCAAGTTCTAAATTCATTTGTTGACAGCACACTCCTGATGGTTCAAAAGTTATTTTCATAATTATTCCTCCCTATATTTTGCGATTTAAAATACGTCTTATTTATTGTCTCAAACTATATTTATTATCTAAAATAATCGAGTAAATTGCAATATAAATTTATGCAAAAAAATAGTGCTAAAGAAATTTTTTTCTTTTTGCACTATTTTCTCTATTATTTAGAAAATAAATGTTTAAAAAATTCAACTGGATTGTAAAATAAAAGCCTTGGTCCACTAAATTTCATAACATCCTTTATTTTTTCTTTCATATCCTTTTTATAGCAATGTATAGGACATTTTTGACAGTAGGACTTTTGTTCTCCAAATTTACATTTGTCTAATCTCTGTCTACTGTAATCTAGCAATTCTCTACATTCTGAGCATAGTCCGTCTTTAGATTTATGCTTTTTTTTACAGTATATCTCTACCATCACTTCTATTATATGCTTTTCTCTTTCTATACGACTCATATCAACTCAACTCCACTTTTACTATATCGATTTAAATACCGACAAGCTTTTTATCCTTTAATTCAAATCTCTTATCGCATATGGCGCTGCTGGACTTTCTATGAGATACCATTACTATAGTTTTGTCCTTGCATTCGTCATTTATACTTTTTAATATACTCGCCTCATTTAATGTATCTAAATTACTCGTAGGCTCATCTAAAATCAATATATCGCTGTCTCTTAAAAACGCCCTCGCTATAGATAACCTCTGCTTTTCGCCTGAAGATAAGTTTCCTCCCAGCTCACCTACATTTGTGTCATATCCCTTTGGGAGCTTCATTATAAACTCATGTATAGATGCTTTTTTAGCTGCTTT
>NZ_JALEXO010000244.1 GCF_022780145.1 Intestinibacter sp. | reverse complement strand
CATTATAAAAGCTGAAAAGAAATTATTAAAACTTAATCACCGATTAACAAATATTCGCCATAATTATTTACATCAAGTAACTACTGAAATAATAAATCGAAAACCAAAATTTATTGTTTTAGAAGATTTAAATGTAAAAGGTATGATGAAAAATAAGTATTTATCAAAAGCTATAGCAGAGCAATGCTTTTATGGATTTTATAGACAAATAGAGTATAAATCTCTATGGAATAATATTAAATTTATAGTTGCAGATAGATTTTATTCAAGCAGTAAAATATGTTCTTGCTGTGGAGCAATAAAAAATGACTTAAAGCTTAGTGATAGGGTTTATAAATGCGAAAGATGTAATACTCTAATTGATAGAGACAAGAATGCGAGTATAAACCTTATGAATTATGGGAAATCAATAGCTTAGTTATCTAAATAACACTACCCATATGTACCGATACGTTAGTCGGGAATTTAAGCCTTTGGAGTATTATATCAAATGTAAGTAGCTATGAATTTATTTATAGTAAAAGCAGATACGTTGAAAAAGGAATGAAACAAAAAATTTTATAATTTTTTATAGATTTTTATAAGTTTTCAGTAACGGGGCAAGATGATTGAAGATAGTGTAATTAAAATGATAAACTCATCGAACCAAACAAAAGACCGATACAAAGAGTATGAATTAGTCGAAAAAGCACAAAAAGGAAGCGACAATGCATTTGAGGAGCTGATAAATATTTACAAAGAATATCTCTATAAAATGTCCTTTTTATATGTGAAAAATGAACACGATGCTTTAGATATTTATCAAGAGACCGTTTATAAAGCCTATATAAATATACATAAACTTAAAAACTCTAGATTTTTTAAAACGTGGATAACTAAAATACTGATAAATAATGTGAAACTAAAACAAAGACATGACAACAAGTTCACAGATGAAAAGCTAGATAATTACATAGGCGAGATTTCTTATTCAAGCTTAGAGGAGAAAATAGACTTATACGACGCAATAGACTCTTTAAATGATAAATACAAAACCTCTATAATACTTCAATATTTTCATGATTTTAGCATATCTCAAATCTCAGAAATCATGGATTGTAATGAAAACACAGTAAAGTCATATATAAGACGCGCGAAGAAAAAGCTATATGATCTATTAAAGGAGGAGAAGTAATGAGTAAGTTTGATAATATAAATATTCCAGATAATTTAGATGAAGTTACTAAAAAAGCTATAAATAGAGGAAAAAATCACAAAAGAAAAATCAGATATAGAAAAATAGCAGTGGCGTCTTTAGTCGTAATATCAATAGGCATAGTAGGAATAATGAATACCTCACTAGCTGATTCTATTCCAATAATAAGTAAAATTTCACAGTATTTTAATGACAATATAAAATCACTGTATCAATCGGACAAAGAGGATTTCGAGGAAACAGGCACAGATTTTGATTTAACTGCTGAGGATAAAGGCATAGAATTAACTCTCGATAGCGTATCTATTGATGAAAATTATTTAGTAATATTTTATACAATAGAAAGCGACGAGAAAATATCTGATTTAGTCGATATGAATAAATATAAGTCAGCTGATCATGTAAGTCCGTTATTAGATGCATATAAAGATGGAGAAAATATCACACCATTTGGACTTGTAGAGCATGAAGCTACATACATATCCGATAACAAGTTAAAAGGTATGCGAAAAATAGATGTGAGTGAGACAACTATAGAAAATAATGAAAAAATAGAGATTCGAACTGATGAAATATTTGGCAAAAAAGGCGACTGGAGTATATCTGTAAATGTAGATAAATCCAAAGCTATTGAAAATACTCGTGTTTACAATATAAATAAAGATTTTGTGGTAAATAATAAATATTATGACGAAGAAGCAAAAAAAGAAGTAAAAGTAAAACATGAGATAACTGTAGAGAAGGTGATAATATCTCCTCTAGCTAACAAAATTATTATAAAGGAAAAGCCCGTAAAGCTTTCTAATAGTTGGTATGCTACACTAGATACAAATTTTGTTTTATTTGATGAAAAAGGAAATATGCTAGATATATTAGATAAGGGAAGTTTTATGTCAACTTCTGAAGCCTCAAAATCAATAGAATTTTTGGGAGCAGATGAGGATATTAAATCGATTACTTTAGTTCCTATATCAGATTATACAAATGTAAAAAATCATCTTCTAGAGCCACAAAGTATGGATAATCTACCTATAAAGCTCGAGGTTAGTGACTACGGAAAAATTGTTATAGAAGATTTTGAAATTACTGATAAGGAAGTAAAATACACCTATTCAAAAGAGGGAATAGTTCCATTTTATCCGACAATTTTCTTTTACGATCAAGATGGAAATAAGGTAGGTATAAACTGTACAATAGAAGAGTCAATAGATAGACATACAGGAAGATATACAGTTACGAGAAAGTTATATAAGAATAATGATATGGAAAAAATAAGAAGTATAAAGAAAGTATCGGCTTTTAGCGATGATTCGTTGAGGGTATTTTATGAGTATAAGGTTAAAATAGATTTATAAGGAACAAATTACTAATAGTCAAATAGACAAACTATAATATAAAATTAGTTTAATTGAATAATTCTTGTCTGTGGAGTTAGTGAAGAATTTTTATATATTATTACTACATATTTTCC
>NZ_JALEXO010000231.1 GCF_022780145.1 Intestinibacter sp. | reverse complement strand
TCCATTATATCTAAGGCTTCTTGACCATCCTTTGCCTTTACGACCTTATAGCCTTCATTTAAAAGATATATTTCAAGTAAATCTCTTATTTCTTTTTCATCATCTGCAACTAATATTTTATTATTCAAGTCGAACCATCCTTCCTAAGTGACAAATCATCGACATACGCTTCAAGTGTTAAATTATTTTCGTAGATGTATTTAGCTACGTCCTCTCCTACATATCTAATATGTACAACGTTTTTCTCTTTGCAATCTCTAATTACAAAGCCGTATTTATATGAATTTTTTTCAATCCATTCGTACTCTTCACTATCTTTTTGAAGATTATACTCTTTATTAGTTAAATCTATACAAAGACCAGTTTGATGCTCGCTAGTACCTGGTTTTTCCACTAAACTATCTGCCTCGTCACTTCCTACCTCTAAGACCTTCATATAGTAGTCTTTGTACTGTTCTGCATAAGATATATACGCTGATTTTCCTATTAAATCTATATTATCTTGAGCTGCATCATCTACTAATTTTTCTAAAGCTTCTTTCGCCTCTTTAGTCATTTTCTTCTTTGAGTCTTCCGTATCATTTGCAAAAGAAATATTAATTTCTCGTAAATTTTCTGGAATAAATCTACTGCTAAGCTGATTTTCTTCATTTACAATCAAAGCCATGCCATTACTTGTATTGTCACCATAAACATATTTATTTGATACTATATATTTCGTAAAACTAAATCCTATAAATAATATTACTACCAACAATAGAACTTGGACCTTTTTCATAATTATTCCTCCTTAAAAAATATAAAGTATATCTTAAGGTGAAATAATTAATATATATATAATATATCCTTACATAATTATAAAATATTTTTACGAAATATTAAATTACATTTTTGTCATTTGTAAACAAAATAAAAGAAGAATAAGTTTACATAATATTATACTGGTAAACTTATTCTTCTTAACCCTTTTTTAGTTATATAATTCTTCTAAAAGATCTTTAGCAAAGTGATTTATAACTACGTAATCTCCTTCTATGTCCTTTTTATTTATCAACCCTGTAAATATATTAGAATTTCTAATTTCAAGAAGCATGAAGCTGTTTATCTTGCAAAGTGACAATATATAAGAGTAATCATCGTCTATTATAAATCCATTTTCAAAATCGTAGTCCTCACTTATTATTTCAAAGTTTTCACCGTAAGTTCCTCTATCTGTATGAATTATAGGTAAGTACTTGTGAAATTCACTTATTGCATAAGATTTTTCATAGCGAACTTTGAGTCTCTCCTCTTGTGATAAGTCGAAGTAGCCTTTACCAAATATAGAAGCTAATAAATCGTTTATATTATTTAGTTTAAATTGTTGTCCTTGTATTATTACAACTAATGGTTCCATCTCTATTCCCCCTATAATTATAAATTTAAAAGACTCTATAAGTCTAATTGCTCTTAAAATTGTAAATTGGTTTTATTATTTTAACTATATCTACTGTATCTGTTATATTGTTTAAAATATCTTCAATAGGCTTATATGCCTGAGGAGCTTCATCCAAAGTAGATACGTTTACGCAGGTTGTAAAAATGCCCTTCATAGAAGCTTTGTAGTCATTCATATGGATTTTGTCCTTGGCTCCTGCTCTAGATAAAATTCTACCTGCACCATGAGGAGCTGAGTAGTTCCAGTTTGGGTTACCTTTACCTTTTCCCAATATGACTCCATCTCTCATATTTATAGGTATTAGTAAATCCTCTCCCTCGTATGCAGATATGGCTCCCTTTCTCAAAATAGACTTGTCTATTTCTATATAGTTATGGATACTTTCAAATTTATTTAACTCGTCGTAATCTAATCCTATAAATTCAACTATGCGTCTCGCCATAAGTTCTCTATTTTTAGTGGCGTACTTTTGTACAATATCCATATCGTGAAGGTAGTTTTTTAAATTATCTCCCTCTATATAACATAAATCCTTTGGTATCTTGCTCTCTACACGAAGAGATTTCTTTAAATTTTTAAGAGCTTTTTCTATCTTTTTGCTCTTGCCTGATTTTTTATATTCGTCTATCAATTCCTTTGATTTTTTTTCGTATTCATCACTTATATAGTTTAAAGTATTATACCCGACAGATTGATAGTAATTTGCAACTTGAAGACCTAAGTTTCTGCTGCCTGAGTGAATAACCAAATACTTATTGTCAAAATCATCTTTATCGATTTCTATGAAATGGTTTCCTCCTCCAAGTGAACCTAATGCCCTGTTAAATTCAGTTGGTTTTTTAGGAATATCGTCTAAGCATTTTATTTTAAGTATTTCATCTAAATAGTCTATAACCGGTTTATCGTTTATTTTAAATCCATGTGGTATGTTGTCTTTTATAAAATCATCGATTTTCTTTAAATCCAAATCTAGTTTTCCAAGCTCAACACATAAAACGCCACACCCTATATCTACACCTACTAAATTTGGAACTATCTTATCCTTTATAGTCATAGTAGTTCCTATTACACAGCCAGAACCTTTATGGCAGTCTGGCATTATTCTGATATTTAAATCCTCTACAAATTCTTGATCTAGAAGCTGTTTAACCTGAGCTATAGTTTCATCATCTATATTTCCTGTAAACACTTCCGCCTCGTTGAAATTTCCTTTTATAATCAAATTAAACACTCCTTTTTAAAAAATATACCCATTTATTATGAATGAAAATCAAAAAACAAAGCAAAAATAGACTATATAATTAATATTAACGTATATACTTTTTAAATTCTATATAAATATAACTAAAATATAACTATTTTGTAATGAAACTGTAAGATTAGGCAAGAGAATAATATGATATACTCTAATTGTCAATAGATTTTTCGTTTAAATTAAAACAATTAATATTAAGGTGGTGAATTATGAATACTAAAAAACCAAAAATTAGTGTTATTATTCCAGTTTACAATACATCTATTTACTTACGTCAATGCTTAGATTCTGTTTTAAATCAAGATTTTGACGATTACGAAGTAATATGTGTAAACGATGGATCTACAGATAACTCTCTTGAAATTTTAAGAGAATACGAAAAAAAATCATCTAAAATAAAAGTCGTAGATCAAATAAATAGCGGTGTTGCAACTACACGTAATACAGCTCTTAAAAATGCTTCAGGTGATTTCCTTGCATTTTTAGATAGCGACGATTTTATAAAAGAAAACTACTTGAGTAAATTATACAATACTGCTTTAAATACAGGTAGTGATATAGTTATATGCAATTTTTACAGATATTACGAACAAACTAATTTTGCAAAGCCCGTATTTTATAAATTTAGAAGGGGTCAATTTGATAAATACGAAATATTAAAGGGGTTAATTCCAGACAACCTAATTCATTCATATCTATGGAATAAATTATGGAGAAGAGAAATATTTGAAGGTCACAATATATTTCCAAATATGAAATTTGAAGATTTGGCAATTATGTCGGAATTAATATACAAAGCAAACAAAATAACAGTTATACCAGACGCCCTTTACTACTACAGAATAAGAAAAACTAGCATAGTTAGAAGTATTTCTCTACAAACTCAAAACGACTATCTAAAGGCATATGCTTTTATTCGTCTATTTTTAGAGGAAAATAAAGAATATCAAAGATTCAAAAGACAGTACTTCTATCTATCACTTAAAGTCTACATAGTTATGATAGCTGTGAACTTTATGCTACTTAAAGAACAACCTTCTTTAAAACTATTTATGCAAAATATGCTATCTACAAAGCTATTTATCAGAAATTGCCAATTAGACGATTTTAAGATGACTAAAGAAGACATATTAAATACTAATGTCTTATCGACCGTATTAAACAGTATAAGATTATTAAATACAAAAGCTCCAAAGTAGATTTTACTTTGGAGCTTTTTAATAGAAGCGATTTGCTAAAATTTAACAGGAATTATTTCCTCTTCGCTGTAACGAGCTAAAATATATAAAAGATCAGATAATCTATTTACGTACTTCAATAATATAGGGTTAATTCTATCCTCTCTAGATAAAGTTAAAATCCTTCTCTCCGCCCTTCTGCAGACAGTTCTAGCAATATGTAAATTGGCAGAACAAATTGATGTTCCTGGAACTATAAATTCGTTTATTTTTTCTATTTTCTCTGTATAACAGTCTATTAATTTTTCTAATTCTTCTACATCCTCTTCTTTAGTTATATTTTTATATCTTTCATAATTTATAGTAGATAATTCTGCTCCGACATCAAACAATTTTTTTTGTATTTTTCTCAACACCTCTTTATCTTCGTCTTTTTCTAGATAATTTACACAAAGACCGATATACGAATTTAATTCGTCGATTGTACCATAAGCTTCCACTCTAATGCTGTCTTTTTCTATCTTTGTTCCACCAATTAGAGATGTAGATCCCTTGTCACCTTGTTTAGTATAAATTTTCACAGCAAAAACTCCTTTCTATATAAAATCAAATATATTTATTTACAAAGCTATCTATTTCACTCCAATATTTATCTGGATTTTCGCTTTCGGCATGAGCATGTGAAGCTCCTTTTATAATTAACTTTTTCTTTTCACTTGTACAAGCTTTGTAAAGCTCATCCAACATATAAAAAGGAACAAATTTATCATCGTCTCCATGTATAAACATCATAGGTACCTTCGATTTTGAAACACATTCTATAGGACTTGCCTCGTTTAAATAATATCCAGCCTTGATTTTAACTATTAAATTAGCTATATTTAATATCGGAAATGAAGGCACATTAAACAATTTTTTAAGTTGATATTTAAACTGCTCTAATGCTGATGAATATCCACAATCTTCTATTACGACCTTTACATTTTTAGGAAGCTCATCCTCAGCACTCGCTATCATAACTGTAGCAGCACCCATAGAAACCCCGTGAATTAAAATTTCAGAGTCGCCATCTTTTGAAATGATGTATTTAAGCCACTCAATTAAATCCTTAGCATCGTGATACCCCATTCCTATATAATTTCCTTCGCTCTTGCCGTGACTTCTCAAATCAATAGATAAAACATTATATCCTATATTATAATAATGAAGCGCCTTAGTACTAAGGCTGAAAGCATCTGCCATATATCCATGAACTGTAACTGCCCATTTATTAGTATTTTTATTGGATACAACCTCGTGAGCATGTAATTTTAGCCCGTCGAAGGAAGTTGTAAAAACATCTTTGAACTTAGACTTTTTTTCTAACCATTCCTCCTCTTCAGTTAACTCATGATGACTTAGACCGTCGTTGCTGAAAATCATCTTTTTTGAAGAGTTTGGATTTATTGCTAGATTATAAAAAAAGTTTCCTGCAAAAAATAATGCTATAACAGCTACAATTGCCAATGTTATAATTATCGCCAAAAAAATCTTTATATTCATTACAATCTCTATCCTTTCAATAATATATTATGTAGTTTTTTCAATTTGATAACCTTCGAATGAAGATTTTTAATTTAATTAAATTTTATCCATATTATCGCATTTTTACAACTATTATTTAATAATATCTATCTTTAGCGAAGCTTCACCACTCTATCAATTGCTATTATGAATATGTTTAAGAACTTTGTGAAGAATTATAGTTCTAATATCTATTTTTTCAAAATAAAATTTATTCATTATAATAATTCTACAAATCTATTTTTTATCATATACTGAGTAATATAAAGATCTCTTGTCGCCAACTCCATAAATAATTCCTTTATTCGATTAAATTCTTTATATTTCTTACTTATAAATAAAAACTTAAACCATGTTAAATAATTATTTAAATATTTAGTAGCAACTCCATTAAAATTTCTCATCCATTCTCTTAATTCTCTATTGTATTTAAAAACTCGTTTCACATTATAAATAGGATTACTTTGTCCAAACACTTTCATTAGTTTTAAATCTAGCTCTCTAGCTACTTTCCTATAATTCCATGAATACACACATAAAGTTACATCTTTTTCTACTTTCCCCTCAAAAAATGACACCATATCTTTTGATTTGATTTTATTATTACTTTTTCCAAAATCATTATCTACTATTCTTGTAAGTATATGTCCCTTTTTATCAATTGCTGTATTAATACAAATTTGATTCTGCTTAATATTCTTCCTACTTGTAATCATACCCACAGTTGTATTAAAATGAACACCTAAACAAGGTACTCTACTTTTATCAAATGTTTTAATATATTTTTCATCAAAATGCATATAAGCAGGTGATCCTTTGAAAGATTCGTTGATATAGCAAGCATCTGTCTCAACTATACCCTCTAAAATTTCATCTTTTAAAGATAAATTAATAACGTCTAAAATCCTGTGACGCATAAAAAATGCAGTTGGCACGCTAACGCCAACTTCTTCTGCACACATTCTAATAGTTCCACCTTCTATCATAAATTGACAATATTTTAGCCATTTTTCCAA
>NZ_JALEXO010000095.1 GCF_022780145.1 Intestinibacter sp. | reverse complement strand
AGTTTTTAGGTAGCTATTCAAATAATTATCTAAATTTGGCAAGTAGCATTTTAAATTTTCATCTCCTATATGTTTTAAATATGAAGCTAAATAGTCGGTTAAGTTAAAAAAGTCGCTTATATAATTTGTTTGTGAAGCTTTTTCTTTTAAAAATTGATGCCAGATATTTAGTCTCAAAACTTCATCTTTAAAATCATAGGTTGCATCTAACCATTTAATTAACCTCGAGAAATTATTTAGAGTATAGGGGTTATCTAATTTTTGAGATTTAGAATATAGCGAAGTATTTATCCTACCGCGAATGACATCGATTTGAGGTTTAAATTTAGAATTTCTAGATTTATTTAAAATATTGTATATGGGAGATAGGTATGGTTTAAAATTTAAAATGTAATCTTTATATTCTCTAAATAAAACTCCAATTAGAATAATCTCAATAGAGTAGTATTTGCTGTCTTTTGGATCTTCAATATTTTTAGATTTTAAATAAAGCTTGAAGTCGTCTATGTATTTACTAGACTTGCTTAAAGTTTTGTCGATTAAATCATCTCCAAGCTTTTTTATTGTAAAATAGTATTTTTCGTAATCACTATTTTCAGATTTTAATGAATATGTTATCAAGTTAAATCACATCCCACATAAAAATATTTTTTATTTGCAAATTATTTCGCTTAATATATCGTTTAAATAATCTTTAGTAAATTCTAGGTTTTGGTAGAATAAAAACATCGCAAATTGATTTGGATTTAATTCTCCGTTTTCTTCAGTAAGTTCGTTTATGCGTTTGATTAGTTCCTCTGAAGAGTATTTATGTGTTAGTAGATTGTTGAATGCTTTTTCTGTTATAAGGTTTAATTCTTCTTTAGTCATGTGTTATTTCCTCCTCGATTGTTTATTAATATATTATACAATTTATTTGTGTTAATTTATACTGTTTTAGGTAAAATATTCTAATTTTAGAAATAAAATCCTAGTAGGAAATTATATTAAAAATAATTATTAAAAACCAAAATATAATATTATTATTCAACACAAAAAATAAAACACTAACTAAAAATTAAAACCTCTTTCATGTACAAAAATATGTATACAAATGTAAATAAATGGAATTAGAGTAATTACTAATATAAATTGTAAAAATTATGATATAATTATAAATGTACATAAAAAACATGTGGAGGGATACAAAATGAAGAGTAAACATGAAAAAGTAAAAAAGCCATTTTATAAGAAATGGTGGTTCTGGCTGATTGTAGTCATAGTTATCGTTGGAGCTGTTGGAGGTGGCGATACAGAGGATTCAAATGTAGCTACTGAAAGTAATAAAGTAATTACTGAAGAAAAAAGCGAGAAAGTAAATGAAACAAGCGCAGCAGAAGAAAAAGATGCATCAGAAATTCAAAGCAAAGATATAGAAGAAGACACAAAACAAGACGAGGACGTTCCAACAGAATACAAATCTGCATTAAATAAAGCACAATCATATGTAGATCTTATGAATATGTCTAAAGCCGGACTTTATGACCAACTAACATCAGAATACGGTGAACAATTTTCAAAAGACGCAGCCAAATATGCCGTGGACAATGTAGATGCTGATTGGAAGGAAAATGCGTTGAAGAAAGCACAGGAATACAACGATACTATGTATATGTCTAAAGCAGGTCTTTACGATCAGCTGACATCAGATTATGGTGAGAAATTTACGAAAAAACAAGCAAAATACGCTGTAAATAATGTAGACGCCGATTGGAAAGAAAACGCATTAAAAAAAGCAAGGGATTATCAAGAATCTATGGATATGTCTAAATCTGCAATTTACGATCAGTTGACATCAGATTATGGTGAACAATTTACAGAAAAACAGGCTCAATATGCTATAGATCATCTTGACTAAAAATAATCATAAGAAGGTTAGAAGAATAAGTTTAATATATTCTTTTAACTTTCTTTTTTTTTGGTACAAAACACTTCAAACTTTAATAATATAAACTATGCCAAGTAAATCATAGGGGGTGACAACATGGGGAAAATAGTAGAAGTAAAAGATTTGACGAAAAATTTTTACACTAAAGATGGCGAGATGGAGGTGTTAAAAAATATAAGCTTTCACGTAAACGAGGGCGAGATATTTTCAATACTTGGACCATCAGGCAGTGGCAAATCTACTATTTTAAACATTTTGACAAAATTACTAGAGCCTACTTCTGGTACGGTCGATATAAACGGTACGATAGGATATATGTTTCAGAGGGATCATTTATTAGATTGGAGAACTATAATGGATAATATTACCATAGGGCTTGAGATTATGAAACGCAAGGATGCGAAATCTATCGAGAGGATAGAGCGATTGTTGAAGACTTATGGGCTTTGGGAATTCAGGAATATGTATCCAAAGGAATTGTCTGGAGGGATGAGACAGAGAGTCGCGCTTATTAGGACTCTGTCAGTGGACCCTGATATACTTCTTTTAGATGAACCTTTTTCTGCTTTAGATTATCAGACTAGGTTGATGGTAAATGACGATGTTTATAGGATTATAAAAAATGAAAATAAGACAGCTCTATTAGTCACACATGATATAAGTGAAGCTATAGCAATGTCCGATAAAATTGCTGTAATTTCGAAAAGACCTTCTATTATAAAAAGCGAGCACAAAATAGAGTTTGAAGATTTAAAAGAAGATAGAACTCCTTTTAAATGTAGAAAAGTACCGAAATTCCAAACCTATTTTGATATCCTATGGAAGGAGATAGATAATTATGAACAACAATAAAACCTCTGTAGGATACAAAAAATATCTAAGAGATATAAAAATAGAAAAAGTAAAAATATTTTTCATACAGATACTACTTTTGGTATTTTTAATGGCGATTTGGGAAATACTAGCTAATAGAGGTGTTATTAGCACGTTTTTATTTAGTAAGCCAACTGAAATATACGATTTATTCATGAGGTATATGGGAAACGGAGAACTACTTATACACGTGAAGACATCTGTATATGAGACAGTATGGGGTTTATTTATAGGAACAGGTCTAGGTATATTGATTGCAATTATGCTTTGGTGGTCACCTAAGCTATCTAAGGTTCTAGATCCATTTTTAGTTGTATTAAACGCACTTCCTAAGACTGCCTTAGCCCCTATTATAATCGTATGGGTAGGTGCTAATATGAAGGGAATTGTAGTTACTGCTGTGACGATTTCCATAGTTGTTACTATTTTATCTGCTTATAATTATTTTATAAATGTAGATGAGGAAAAGGTAAAAATGCTAAAGAGCTTCGGAGCGACTAAAATCCAGATATTAAACAAACTAATTTTACCTGCCAATATAGGTAATTTGATAAATATAACTAAAATCAATATAGGTCTGTCTTGGGTCGGAGTAATAGTAGGTGAATTTTTGGTCTCTAGAAATGGTATAGGATATTTGATAGTATACGGCAGCCAGGTGTTTAAATTAGATATAGTTATGATGGGTGTATTTGTTTTAGCTGTTTGTGCGTGGGTTATGTATGAGGCTGTTAATTTAGTTGAGAAGTTTTATAATAGTCGTAGGTAGTAAGTAAAAGATATAAGGAGAGTTGAAAATCTCTTTATATCTTTTTTAATTAAAATTCTAATAGCATATCGTTCCACTTAGCATCGCCGTGAGTAGAATTTGAAACTCCTAGATGTTTATACCCGAAACTTTCATAAAATCCAATCAAGTGATCCTTGCAAGTCAAGATAATTCCTTTTTTATTTCTTTCTTTGCTGACTTTTATTAAATGGTTCATAAGCTGAGACGCATATCCGTTGTGTTGATACTTGGGAAGTACATCAAGTCCGAAAACAGTTTGATAAGCTCCATCAGGATTGTGCATAGATAAATCGTGGTAAAGCTCATCTGGAAGCTCTGGCTTATCTGTTGAACATCCATTTACAAATCCTATTACATCTTTGTCTAGCTCTGCTACAAAGAAGGACTCTGGAAAAGTAGCTAGTCTTTCCTTTAGAGCATCGTAAGTTGCAGCTTCTGCTTCTGGAAAACACTTAGCTTCTATATTATATACGATATCTAAATCATCGATTGTGGCATTTCTTATAAATAGTTTCTTCATGATTATCTCCTTTATCTAAATATTTCCATAAATAATGTTAATACATTTTTGAATAATATACAAATGCAAAAGAATTATTTTTTGAAAGAATTCATATTATTAACGGGGGTGTTTTTATTTGAAAGATTTTATTGTAAAGGAAGTTTTAATAGTTGTGATAATGGGATGCGTATATACGAATATCGAGATGATTTTTAGGGGGCACACGCATCCGTCGATGATAATAGTAGGAGGATTGTGTGGAGCTTTTGCGGGAATTATAAACGATATCACGCCGAAAATGAAAATGTACAAACAATGTATATTGAGTGCCGTTTTTATAACATTAATTGAGTATATATCAGGATATATTTTAAATATTAAATTAAATCTTGGGATTTGGGACTATTCAAATCTCAAATACAATTTAAATGGGCAGATTTCACTTTTGTTTAGTTTTATATGGATATTTTTGAGTTATTTTGCTATAAAATTTGACGATATGCTAAAAAACGACCTCTGCAGAAGAAAAAATATAGATAGATAATAGAGGAAATTTATATAAATTTCTAGAATTATTAAACATTCAAAATTTATCAGTTTTAACTAAAAATGGAGGAAATCTATCATGGCTAATGAAACTATAAAATGTAAACGATGTAAAAATGATGCAAGATTGATCAGTGCTTCTAAAAATTTTATGCAGATGTGTTTTTATTCTCTAGTATGTGCTTTAGTGTGTTCTATTATTCCAGCTATAGGCTCAGTTATTGCTCCTGTTTTTGTAATACTTGCTGTGGTTTTAGCTTTGGTGTCTTTATTTATGAAATACAAAGGCGGTGCAATTGTACAATGTGACAAGTGCAATGCTAGATATAAAATTACAAAATACGAATACGATGAATATAAAAAAACAAATTAAAAATGAAAAAGATATCTAGTAAATAGCAGCTAGATATCTTTTTTGTTTAAAACATATATCCTATACTAAGTGCGATTATCATCTGTCCTATATAATAAGTAGCTAAATTTAAGCTCTCCATAAATTTAGGGCAATCCTTATAGAAAAGAACAAAAGATAAAATCATATCTGAAATAGTAAATAAAATCGCGCCCACAATAATCAGATTAGACCAAATTGCATGATAAGAATATAGAGAAATAGCTTTGAAAAGCATGAAGCTTATAATATATGTATATAAAACTATAATCTTAAATAGCTTACCAAAGTCCAAAAACTTCATTAGCTTCATACCTATTACTACAACACTTCCAAATGCGATGCTTATTAGAAAATAAACTATAGAAAAATCAGTCAAATGGTTAAATGCTACATAATAAAAAACATGAGTTATACAAAAACTAAAAAGCCCTAAGATAAACATTTTCCCGTTGTCCTTATTAAAAGCCAAAAATACATCGCCAAACAATGAAAATACGAGTCCAAGTATTATAAATAAAAAATATGAAAAATTGCAATTGTGATTTAAATAGCTGAAAACTGCTATAGCTAAAAATAGAATACTTGTTATTGTTTTGCTTAAAACCCTGTAATTTTTTGAATCTATATAAGTTAAATAAATTAGAATTGTTAAAGAAACTACTAATAATACACATAAAATAAACAATTGAAAAACCTCCTTATAATGGTTATCCCTACCATTGATAACAAGGTAGGGATGGGAGAATACATGAAAATTACACATCTAATAGAAGATATACTTTTCATAAATATAAAACTTTATATTTATATATTACCACAAAAATACCAAAAAGTATCAAAAAATTAATAAATTTTTATCAATCTTTTTTATGAGAATGTAAAATTTATAACAATTTAAGGTTAGAGGCTATTTATTGCTTGGAAAAATTACAAAATTGTAAAATTCTCTATTTAAAAATAAGTGTTTATTAAATTTATTTTCGTGATATAATGGAATATAAATTCATAGATATTATATATCTCAATTATATTATAAATATAATAAAAAATTATCTATAATATCTATAATTAAATTTAATTAAAATGGGGGACTTATGATGGTTTTTAAAAAAAGGGTTATATCTTTGTTTTTATCTTTATCATTAGTATTGCCTAATATAGGTACAATTTATTCCTATGCAGAAGAAAAAAATAATTTAAACGTAGAAGAAAAAAAGATTGAATCAGAAAATGCACAAAAGGAAAAAATATCAAAGCAATTAGAGGCAAAATTTGATTTAGATAAAGCAGATGGTGACTATGTGGCATCACAAGTAAATAAATACAAACTCGATCAAAATTTTGAGTATGCAGTAAAAGAAGTTTTAAATTATTATTATGACGAAGAGAAACACGAAGAAATCAAGCAATTTAATGATTCTATTGACTCGAGAGCCGACCAAATAATAAAAGACTATGAAAAGGCAGCAGAAGAAAGAAATACAGAAAGTGATGATTTAGGTTATGTGCCAGGACAAGTAATCGTCGAATTCAAGGATGATGTAGATGAGAATTTACAAGATGCTGTAGTGACTAATTTAGACGGTGAAATCGACGAAGTAAATGACGATAATGTAGGAGTAATAGATATATCTAATTCAGAAACTGTAGCTAAGGCATTAGAAAACTACGAAGACAGCGATTGTATAGAATCAGTACAACCTAATTTTGTATATAAGCTAGTATCTTCAAGCAGTTCAAAAGCCACTTCTACTACAAGTACAAACGATAAATATTCAAGCAGACAATATTATTTAGAAAAATTAAAAATATATGATGCTTGGGATTATCTAGATACAATAAGCACTAAGAGAGTAAAAGTAGCCGTATTAGATACTGGTTTAGATGTAAATCATCCAGATTTACAAAGTAATCTTTATCTAGCAAAGGATGCTGTAAATGGTTTTTCTAATTTGAAAAAGGACCGCTGGCATCATGGAACACATGTATCTGGTATATTAGCTGCCACAACTAATAATTCTACAGGTATAGCAGGTATAGGAAATAACAAAATAGATTTAATAGCTATAAACGTATTTGTTGGAAGTGGCGAAGATGCTTCAGCTCTTACAAGTGATATTCTTAAAGGATATAAATACGCTGTTGAAAAGGGAGCTAAAGTAATAAATATGAGTTTGGGAAGACTTGTAGATGATAATTTCTATAGCACATATGACCAAAAGCAAGATAAACTACTAGAAAACGCAATTGAAGATGCAGCAGCTAAAGGAGTTGTAACTGTCTGTGCAGCAGGAAATGAAAATAGCACTATGAAATTTTATCCAGCTGACTTTGATGCTTGCATATCTGTAATAAATATAAATAAAAGCGATCAAAAGGCATTTGATTCAAATTACGGAACTAAAAAAGATATATCAGCTTATGGAACAGATATATACAGCACAATACCTTATTCAAATGGAAAAAGATATATGTACGATAGCGGAACATCAATGGCTTCTCCTATAGTAGCAGGCGTTGTGGCACTTATGAAATCTAAAAATCCATACGCTTCTGTAGAAGATATAAAATCTACTCTATACTCTACAGCAGACGATATAGGTAGAGCAGGAAAAGATAGCTTCACAGGCTACGGAAAAGTAAATGCCCTAGCAGCAGTAAAAGCAGTTAAAAAGAATATGGCTTCACCTACTATAGATACCATAGATTCTTCTGATACAGTTGTAACTGGTACAGCTTCATCATCTGCCACAATTAAAGTTTACAATGCAAGCGGAGCTTTAATCGGTTCAGGCAAAGCTTCCTCTGCAGGAAAATACAGCATAAGTATACCTAAGCAATCAGGAGGAACTACTATTAAGGTAGTGGCCTCAAAATCAGGCTATTATTCAAAATCAGCTACAAAGACAGTTTTAAAGAGATTTACATCAACATTTACTGCTAGCACTATTTATTCAACAACTACTAAGGTAACTGGTAAAGGATCAAAGGGCGCAACTATTAGAGCATATGTAAATGGAAAGCAAATAGGGTCATCAACTACTGTAAAATCAACAGGAAGTTATACACTTACAATACCTAAGCAAAAGAAAAAAACAGTTGTGACTATAAAGATGAGCAAAACAGGATATGTGTCTAAGAGCATTACGAGAACTGTAAAATAAATACAAAATGAAGGCCAGCGGACGAAAATCTGCTGGTTTTTATTTTTGTCAAATATTCGCTTTAAAAGTAGCATTATTTCTATTTTATGAATAATATGTTACAAGAGGTGATTTTATGGATTTAAGTCAATATACTCAATATATGGTTCCGATAATTATCGGGTTTTGTATGTGTGTTGGATATGTTATAAAAAATAGCTTGGATTTTATTCCAAATAAATATATTCCGCTGATTTTATTGATTTTAGGTGTAGTATTAAATATTATGATAAATAAAAATTTTTCACCCGAAACATTTATGGCGGGAGCCATAAGCGGTCTAGCTAGTATTGGAACCCATCAAACATGTAAGTGCCTAAAAAATCAGAAGAAATCAGAGGACGATATAGATAGTTGATTGTGTTTTTAGTGTATGTCAAATTTATTTTTGATATACACTATTTTTATTTGAAAAATTGATGAAATATTACAAGTTTTATTATACATATAATTACCTTAGAAGCATTGTAAATATGTTTAATGATTTTGTGAGATTATGTATAAAATAGATCTTGTTGGGACATAATATAACCAAGAATTTATATAAAAGTAAAAATATTTAAGATTAGGAATTTATATAGCTAATTTCCTAAATCAGGAAGAGGTGCATTATGTTTCAACAAGAACATTCAAATATGTTTAGTTTTAAAAAAGTTAAATCAATGGTAGATAATTTAAATATAGAAGAAATGAGTTCTTTAATAGCGTTAGCTCAACAAAAATTAAAAAATTTGTATAATTTGGGATTTTATGACCAAAAAGAGGGAAAAGATAAGATTTTAGAAGGAAGATTTAAAAATGGTCTCAAATGTCCTAAATGTGGACATTCAGAGTTAAATAAAAATGGAAAAACATATGGT
>NZ_JALEXO010000081.1 GCF_022780145.1 Intestinibacter sp. | reverse complement strand
CTTGGACATTCACACTACGCTATAGACTACTTAAAAAGTCCTCAATACTATTCTTTAGGCAAAAAAGTAGCCATCATAGGTGCCGGTAATGTAGCAATGGATGCTGCTAGAACTGCTAAAAAACACGGATCTGAAGAAGTTCATGTAATATACAGACGTGATTTTGAAGATATGACAGCGACTAAACATGAAATAAACAAAGCCCAACAAGAAGGGATACTATTTAGAACTTTTGAAGCTCCAGTTGAAATAGTAGACGAAGGAATAATACTTGCTGGGACCGAAAAAATAGAAATAGGCGGAAAAACCACTCTAGCTATTATCCCTAATAGTGAATACCTATTCGAATGTGACTCTATACTTATAGCAGTAAGTCAAGTACCTCAAAATACTATAGTTATAAACAACAAAGGTGTTGATATCACTAAACGCGGTCATATAGAAACTGATGAAAAAGGTCTAACTACAAGAGAAGGCGTATTTGCCTGTGGTGATGTAGTGTTAGGAGCTAGTACAGTTATCCAAGCCGTAAAAGCAGCAAAAATAGTTAGCAACTCTATGGATGAGTATTTACAAAATCTATCTAAAAAAGGAACTGTAATTTAAGATTTAATCTCAAACAAAAACAGTATTGATAAATCTGCATTAGATAATCAATACTGTTTTTTTATTTATTGTTTCATGTAGAACATTTTTCCAATTTAAAATTTACTACAAATATAAATTATTCTTCACCATTAACTTTTATTTCTGTCCATGCATCGTCATACATTTGCTTAGTTTTTAAATCAAAATCCTTATATATTTCACATCTATTCATAATTTCTTCAGGCATATAAGCATTTGGATTATTTTGAACATCTTCCGGTTGCTCTTTTCTAGCTTCTTTATTTGGAGTTGTGTATCCTATTTCGTCAGCTATTCTCAATGCACTTTCCTTGTCACTTACAAAGTTTATGAATTTTTCTGCTCCCTCTACGTTTTGAGCGTTTGATGTTATACATAAACTATCAATCCAGAAATTTGCACCTTCCTTTGGCACAACATAAACTAAGTTTGGATATTCTTCTTGAAGATTTAAACCTTCTCCAGACCAGATCATATTTATATTAGTTTCTCCAGCTGGTATCATAGTTGTTCCATTATCTACTCCATATATTGGATTTACTGTTTTTCTTTGTTCTATTAATAATTCTTTAGCTTCTTCTATTTCATCTGGATCTGTTGAATTTAGAGAATAACCTAATTTTTTCAACGCTGCACCTATTGTATCTCTATATGTATCAAACATAAATACTTGGTCTTTATATTCTTCATCCCATAATATATCCCAGCTGTCTACCTCTTCTTTTACTACATCCTTATTGTAAACAATCCCTACAGTTCCAAACATATATGGAACTGAATATTTATTACCTGGGTCTATATCTAAATCTAAATATTGTTCATCCATTTGAGATATATTTGGTATATTATCCTTATTTAATTCTTGTACAAGTCCTTCTTTAATCATTCTTGGCATCAATGCATCTGATACTAATACTACATCGTATTTTCCAGCACCGCTTTTTATCTTTTGATACATCGCTTCCATATCATCAAAAGTCTCCATGTTTACTTTTATATCGTACTTTTCTTCAAACTCTTTTAGAGTTTCGTCGTCTATGTTTTCACCATAGTTAAAAAAGTTTATTTGTTGTTTTTCTTTTTTACTACACCCTGTAAATAATGCTCCTGTCATTATTATGCATAAGAATATAGCGATTATTTTTGATATTTTTTTCATATAATTCCTCCTTTCAATCTTTAAATTTGTTAGAATATTACACTTTATATCATCAATAATATACAATATTTTATTCTAGTTTGTCTATAAAGTATCTTCTAAAAATTTAAATATTGGATTAAAAAGTACTATTTTTGTCGAATTTTTCTACAACCAAAGGAGGCATATAACAGCTAATATAAATATATAAAAATTCATAAAACCATAATATATTTTTATGGATTATATATAATGCTATTGAAGTAATAAATAAATGAAATATTATTCAATAGTATAATTTGCAAATAAAATAGAAAAAAGGTTCAAACGCTTAAAAATTTAGATAAGTTTATAACA
>NZ_JALEXO010000050.1 GCF_022780145.1 Intestinibacter sp. | reverse complement strand
AAAGCATCGAATTTGAAAAAGGACTGCCAGATTTTATGAAGGATTATTTCATATACTTAAAAGGTTCTGTAGCTTCATCTACTAGAGCAGCTTACTTAGAGGACATCACATTTTTCTGCGATTATTTAGTAAATGAAAGCGGACTTACAGACGCCAAAACGATAAAAGATTTAACTATAGAAGATTTTAAAAATATAAAAGCAAGAGATGTAAATTTATTTCTAGGTGACTACTGCCCTAGATACTACAAAGAAAAGGAAAATGCGACAATCGTATACGAAAACAACAACAGGGCTTTAGCGAGAAAAAAATCATCTATCTCAACCTTATTTAAATTTCTATACAGAAATGAACAGCTACCGACTAACATAACAGACGGATTTAACCCCATAAAGCTTCCAAAGCCTCAGCCAGACGCTATAAAAAGACTAGATATCGACGAAGTCATGATAATGCTAGAAGCTGTAGAATCAGGTGAAGGTCTAACAGAAAAGGAAAAGGTCTACTGGAAAAAAACTAAACTTCGCGACAAGGCAATCCTAGCTTTATTTGTGACATACGGTCTTAGACTAAACGAACTTCGCGAGCTGAATATTTCTTCGTTTAATTTTTCAAGGGGTGAATTTAAAATATACAGAAAAAGAGGCAAGGAAGTCCTAATGCCTATAAATAAGACATGTGAAAATGTCGTATTAGATTACATAAATAACGAACGACCAAAGAGCGACGATTTGCCTGATGATGTAAAAGACGCACTATTTTTATCTCTACAAAAAAAACGCCTGACATCAAAGGCTATAAGACAGCTAGTAAAAAAATATACATCTATATGCATGCACACGACTAGAGACAAGGGATATTCCCCTCACAAGCTTAGAGCGACAGCAGCTACATCTCTAATTCAGTCTGGATTTTCCATATACGATGTAAAAACTCTACTAGACCACGACAATGTGACTACTACACAACTATACGCAGCTCACAAGAAAAACGTAAAAAGAGATATAGTCAACAACTTTGAATGGCTAGATGAAGAAAATGAAGAAGTAAGCCTAGACGACATAAAAAAAGAAAATTCAACCGACTAACTGACTGTAAAAAGAATTTTTTCAAAATAAGAACAAATGTTTGTATAAAAAAACTTCATATGGTACAATATATAATATAAATAGTAAAGTTAAAATCATAATAACTTTAAATTTTATAAATAATAATGAAATGAGTGATTTTTATGAGTTCAAATCAAATAACAAATAAACAACTCATCATTCTAGAGTTTATAAAAGATCAACTTTTAACTAAGGGATATCCGCCTTCAGTTAGAGAGATATGTCAGGCAGTAGGCCTTAAGTCTACATCTACTGTACATGCTCATTTGAACAAACTTGAAAAATTAGGATATATAAGACGCGATCCTACTAAACCTAGAGCTATTGAAATACTAGACAGCAATATCTTCGGAAATAATATAACTGAAAAAGAAATAATCAACCTTCCTCTAGTTGGCCAAGTAACTGCTGGGGAGCCTATTCTTGCCGAACAAAACATCCAAGAATACATACCTCTACCTGCCCAACTTGTAAAGGGTACAGATAATTTTCTCCTAAAGGTAAAGGGAGAAAGTATGATAAATGCTGGTATTTTAGATAGGGATTACGTTGTAGTAGACAAAAGCTCTACAGCTTCTAAATCACAAATAGTAGTGGCATTAGTAAATGGAGACGCTGCTACTGTAAAGAGATTTTTCAAAGAAGGTAATAAAGTCAGACTTCAACCAGAAAATGAATTTATGGATCCTATCATTTTAGATGAAAGAGATGTTGAGATTGTTGGAATTGTTACAGGTGTATTTAGAGTATTATAGTACACGTAAAAAAGCTTGCTAAGAAAGTATAATTTTTAGCAAGCTTTTTATTTTAAATTTTATATTATGCTAAGCTTAAAGCTATTTCCATCATTTTAGTAAATGCTGTTTGTCTTTCCTTAGAAGTAGTTTCTTCTCCTCTTAAAGGACAGTCAGATATAGTAACTATTGCAAGTGCATTTACTCCTGCTCTAGCTGCATTCATGTAAAGTGCTGCTGCTTCCATTTCTACGCAAAGAGCACCCATTTTTTGCCATGATTTTAAGCTTTCTAATCCATCATCACCGTAGAATACATCGCTTGACACTATGTTTCCTACTGTTACATCTATACCAAGCTCTTTAGCATTATTTACAGCCTTTTGAAGTAATTCAAAGCTCGCAATAGGTGCATATGTACCTGGTAATTTGTATTGAGATGCGTAATTTGAATCTGTACAAGCTCCCATACCTATCACAACATCGTGTAGGTTTAATTTATCGCTTATAGCTCCTGCAGATCCTATTCTTATAAGGTTTTTAACTCCATAGAAATTAATTAATTCATAAGAGTATATTCCCATAGATGGCATACCCATACCTGAACCTTGAACAGATACTCTTTTGCCTTTATAATATCCTGTATATCCATACATTCCTCTTACAGTATTGTATCTAACTGGATTTTCTAAGAAAGTCTCAGCTATAAATTTAGCTCTTAGTGGATCTCCTGGTAATAATACTGTTTCGGCTATATCTCCCACCTTAGCTTCTAGATGTGGAGTTGGTACTGGTGATTTACTCATTTTAAATTCCTCCTAGCTTCTATAATTTATATAAATCTAAATATATTTTCATTAATTATAGATATTTAAAGTCTATAATTATTTCAAATATCTATATTATATATTATATACCTAATTACATACAAATATAAAATATAAATATAAGCTGTTAATTTTTAACTATTTCGAAATAAACGAAAAAATAGATGCTATTTTATAAATAACATCTATTTTAAAACTTTTATCGATATTTAATTTTTAATTAATTTTGATTTTGATAAATTAATTATTTACTACGTTGTTCCCCTCTTTTTCTCTTTCTATCATTAGTATAAATCTCTTCATTTGAATTATTTTACTTCTAACTTCATTAGACTCTGCATGTTTCATATAAGGAACATAACTTATAGCGTAATCACTACCCTTTGCACGTAAGTTTAAATCAATCTTATCTATAAAAGTTTGATTATTTAGTGTCAATGACGGAGAAATAACACCACTATTCTTATCTGCTCTTATATGATAATGTATGTTGATATCATCAACTTCGTCTAAAGTGAATTTGTGTAAAGTAACATTACTAGAATCAAGTAGATAAATACAATTATCTTTTCCTAGAGCTATGTTTGGACTTCCTTCATTTCCAAAAATCATAAATTTAACATTTTCAGAAAGAATTTTTTTAGCTTTGTTCTTTGATTTTTGCTCCCTTTGGTTTTTGCTTTCAAGTGCATAGTATATAATAATCCCTATTATTGCAATACTTGCTAAAACCTTTAATATGTTGTCCATTGTCATAATCCATTCCCCCCTCTTCAAAACACTTCTTACTTAAAGTATAATCTACTTTGACTGAAAAAAAAAGTATAATTTTTAACTATCTTCTCGATGTAGATTATTTTCTTTATTTTCCTTGTTAAAAAGGGGTAATTCAACTTTAAATACTGTTTTTTCACTGTCACTATGGGCGCTGATTTGCCCACCGTGTAGTGTAACAATGCTCTTTGTTATAGCTAGGCCTAAGCCTGAACCACCGTCGTTTTTATTTCTAGATTTTTCGACTCTATAGAATCTATCGAATATATATGGAAGCTCTACAGCTGGTATA
>NZ_JALEXO010000009.1 GCF_022780145.1 Intestinibacter sp. | reverse complement strand
AATTATATCATCAACCAATTCTTTAACAATTGAGAAAGTTAATTCTCCTGGTCTCATAACTGCTATACCATCTGCAAATGTAGGTCCATTGTGAGCACTACTTACTTCTCCATTATCTAGAGATGCCTTCATAGATGGCATATTATCTGTTTGTATTCCTATAACCTTTATATCTGGGTTTAAAGCCTTAGCTGTTACTAAAGTTCCTGCTAAAACTCCTCCTCCACCAATTGGACATAATATTGTGTCTATTTTTCCATCTAAAGCTTCGTACATTTCAAGAGTTATTGTACCTTGACCAGCTATTACATATGGATCATCAAATGGATGTAGGAAAGTCTTTCCTGTTTCTTTTTCCATTCTCTTAGCTTCTGCAAATGCTTCATCAAATACATCTCCTGTTAATACAACATTTGCACCATTTTCTCTAGTAGAAGCTACCTTTGCTTCTGGAGCACAAGTAGGCATTACTACAGTAGCATCTAGTCCTAGCATTTTTGCACTTAGAGCAACACCTTGTGCATGGTTTCCTGAGCTAGCTGCTATTACTCCTTTAGCTTTTTCTTCTTCGCTTAAACTAGATATCTTATTATAAGCTCCTCTTATTTTAAAAGCCCCTGTTTTTTGGAAGCATTCACATTTATAATATATATTTGCTCCTGTTTTCTTACTTATAGCTATCCCCCTTAGCATAGGTGTTTTTTCAATAACATCCTTAACTACTTCTCTAGCTTTTTTTACATCTTCTAAAGTTACTTTATTCATTTTTATCCCCTTTACTTACAAACTTTTTATAATTTTCTATTATTTTAAGTATACAACTAAATTGCGTTTTTGTACACTTATATTAAACTGTTTTTTTAATAAAACGCATTTTGAAAATTTATTGAGCTTTGTCTTCTTCTATTATTTTTTCTATTTTTACATTTACAACTCTAAATTTGTCGAGTTCTATTACTTTAAATCTATATCCATCAAAATCAACACTTTGATTTATCTCGATATCCATTCCAAGCATATAGAAGATCCATCCTCCTATGCTGTCAAATCCTTCTTTTTCCATATTTATATCTAAAATTCTATTGATATCGTTGATTGTAGTTGTACCCTGTACTATATAAGAACCATCGTTTAATTTTTTGATATCTACTTCTTCATCGTCGTCGAATTCATCCTGAATCTCTCCAACAATCTCCTCAAGTATATCCTCAACTGTGATAATCCCAGATGTTCCACCGTATTCATCTACAACTACTGCCATTTGTACTCTATCTTTTCTAAGCTTTTCTAAAACCCTACTTGTAAGCTCAGTTTCTGATACATAAGTTATTTTTCTCAAAATCTTACTTAGATCTACCTTATCCTCAAGAAGCTTTTGATTATAAAGGTCTCTAATATGTATAAATCCAAGTAAATCATCCTTGTCCTTTCCACATACTGGATATCTAGTATATCCTTCTTCCTTTATCAAATTAAATATATACTCTTCACTGTCATCTAAATCTATGCAGATCATATCCGTTCTAGGTACTAAAACCTCTCTTATTTGTTTTTCTTTGAAGCTATATATATTGTCCATAAATAATTTATCGTCGATGCCATATTCATCTTTCTCTTCATCATCAATAGATATAGATTCTTCTAAATTATTTAAAGTCTTTCCCTCCAAAATATTAGACATATCACATTTAAATAATTTACATATTTTTTCTGCTATAAAGTCCGAAATTGCAGAAAATGGTCTTATAAATGCATATATAATTGTGAGTAATAAAGAATTTCTAAAAATAGTTTTTTGTGGATTTTTTATAGCTAAGGCTCTCGGAATAAAAAAACCCACTATTAACTCTACTATTCCCATTACTATTATTATTCCTATTATTGCGACTTTTTCTAATATATCGTTGTCTATTTGAAATTCGATAAAAATAAATTTACATACTTCATTTAATAGAAAACCTACAATTAAAATAGATATTATAGTCGCAAATTGACATACAGATAAAAATTTGTTTTCCTTTTCCTTTATTTTCATGCACCTTTTTAATGCACCGCCTTTTTGCTGTTCAGATTTTTTTAACTCATTTTCATCTATTCTCGTCAACGAATATCTACATTGCACAAAAAAAATATTTATTATAGTCAAAGCTACAATTGAAATTGATAAAACTGATATTTGCATAATAAAAGAATATGCCCCCTTACACAACATTAAAATTTTAACTTAGTCTAGTTTATTATAACATAGAGAGCACACTACTTAGTTCATATATTATAAAAATTTTCAAAAAAAACTCAATATACAAAATAGTATATCGAGCCTTTATCATTTTACATTTATATATAGCTTATTACTTAGTAAATTCTACTAAAGCATTTCTTAAAAATTCAGCCATTCCTTCTCTATTATCATCGTAGTATTTTTTAAATCTTTCATCACACACATACATTTCACCTAAATTTCTATGGGCCTCCTTAGAATAGAAATTCCATGTATATCCAAGCCACTTTTTATGAAGCTCACACGCCTTCATAGCAAGTTCACCAGATGGATCTCCTGTGTCCATTGCTAATTTTAAAGCTTCTATTATATCACCTTCAAGTTTTTTAAATTCATCGAATTTTTCTTCATCCATATTCATTAGCTTTTTATTAGAATCATCTACCGTTTTATCTCCATATTTTTCTCTTATCTCTTTTCCGTATTTATTTTCATTTTTATCTATTAATTCCTTCTTAAAACCATTAAATTTGTCCTTATTTGCCATTTTCTTGCCCCTCTCTTTACTATCTATAGTCTTTTGTACATTTTCTATCAATAAATCAATCTGAGCCCTTTTTTTAAGAAGACCCTCCTTATGACTATACAGAGCTTTTAAAATATCAAATGATGGAGATGATAAAATCTGTTTTATTACCTTCAATTCTATTCCAAGTTCCTTATAAAACAATATTTGCTGAAGTAAATCTACCTCCTTCTCAGAGTAAACCCTATAGCCAGATGAGGCTATTCTAGCTGGCTTTAAAATACCTATTTCATCGTAGTATCTAAGTGTTCTAGTACTCACTCCTGCCATTTTACTCAAGCTCTGTATTGAATATTCCATTTTATTACCTCCTAAAAACCTTTAATTTATTGATAAATAAATTATATAAATTGACGCAACGTAAAGGTCAATACTTTTTTTAAAAAAAAATAACACTACTTAGAAAATCTAAGTAATGTTATTTTATATAAAGATATTGCATTTTAGGGCTTCTTTAGTGCATATTAAAATTTACATTTTAGATATGCTTGTAGAAAATCTATCTACATATTAATTATTGTACATATTTGACATAAAGTCAATATATGTTTAATATATTAAGCCTTAAAATAATTCAGCATTTATTTTATTCATTAAATTATTTGTTGGTTTTAATGGGCTTACCATTGGTCCATCTGGTATGTGAACAAATTTAGGATCTACTGGTTGTAATATTCCACCTAATCTTTCTCCAACTTTACCTTCAGCATATAATTTATTTACATCTTTTAATTCTGCTTTTATATCGTCTTCGCTTGCAAATCCAAAGTCTACTTCGTAAACATTTGCTATTGCTCCAGGTATTTCCCAATTAGCAAATTCTACTTCTTTTTCTACTGCTGCATTTACTTCTTGTAATCTTCTATCTGTATTTATGAAAGTACCATTAGCACTTACAAAGCTTGTAGCAGGTATAACTACATCTGCGTTTGCTGCAGTCTTAGTCATATGAGTATCAGATACCATTAAGAATTCTAATGAAGATAAATCTATATCAGGATCTTCACCGAAGCATAATAATCCTTTAACTCCATTTAGAGCTTCTGCTCCTGCAGTTATTCCAAGATCTACTAAACCTTGAGAGTTAGACATAGGTTTAACTTGTACTATACCATTTCTTGGAGCGCCTATATGTCCTGAAAGTATAGCTATTTCAGCTATTAAGCTAGCAACATCTGTAGTAACCATATTTTGTTGGAATACTACCATAGCTTTCTTAGCATTAGCATATGCTTCTGCTACTGCTTTTATTTCATCTGATACAACTACGCCTTCAAGTGATGCTTTGAATTGGTCAAATCCTTCTAAATCAGAAGCTTTACCCATATCTATTAAAGCTTTTGCTATTTCTTTTACAGCAGTTATGTCATTGTTTGTATATACTATTTCTGGGTTAAATCCATAGTTAGCTACTGGATATTCACTTGGATTTACAAATATTACTCTAACTCCATTCTTAGCAGCTTTCTTTAATTTTATATTAAGTACTGGATTGTTTTCTGGTTTAAATCCAATAGCTAATACAACGTCAGTTGCTAATAATTCTTGCATACCATTTGGAGATGCATTTACACCTAATACTTTGCTTAATCCACTTTCTCTATTGTCGAAGCATAAAGTTTTAGCACCTAATTTATCAGCTAATTTCTTGATTGCATAAGCTTCTTCATTAGTATATCTATCAGATATAGCTACAGCTACTGCATCTTTACCGTATTTACTTGCTATAACTTCTGCTTTTTTAGCTACCATAGTGAATGCATCATGATATGTAGCTTCTACTAATTCTCCATTTACTTTTATAGATGGTTTTGTAAGTTTGTCGTCGATTAATCCAGCATCGAATCCCCATTTACCTCTACCACATACTAAACCTTCATTTACAGGTCCATCCATGCTTGGATCTGCTTTTATGATAAGTCTTCCATGTGTACTTAATTCTAATGAACATCCAACTGAACAGAATGAACATGTAGTTGGAGTTTGTTCTTTTGCAAGAGGTACAGTTTTCTTTGCGTGAGTTTTTTCTTGTAATGCACCTGTTGGACAAACTGATACACATTGTCCACAAGATATACAATTAGTTTCTTCTAGTGGTTGTTTTAAAGCAGGTTTAACTACTGTATCAAATCCTCTAGTTACAAGACCTAATGCACCAACACCCATGATTTCATCACAAGTTCTTACGCATAATCCACATAAGATACATTTGTTCATATCTCTTAATATGTATGGATGGCTATCTTCTATTGGTAAAATTGATTTTTCGCCTTCGAATCTTTCTGGTTCTACATCGTAAAGACGAGAGTAATCTAATAATTTACATTCATGATATTTTTGACATCCACAAGCTAAACATCTTTGAGCATCTGCTAAAGCTTGTTCTTCTGTATATCCTTGGTTTACTTCAAGGAAGTTATCTTTTCTTTCTTCTGGACCATATTCTTTTACTTTAGGTCTGTAGATTTTTTCTCTATCTTCGAAAGATTCTTCAGTTAAATCTTCTCTTTCATGTACATAAGGTTTTCTGTAATCTATTTCTTTTCCATGTAAGAAAGCATCTATTGATTCTGCAGCCTTTTTAGCATCTGCTATTGATTCAACAGCTATAGATATCTTATCATTACCACAGTCACCACAAGCAAATACACCGTTAGTTGCAGTCATATAAGTTTTTGGATCGTATACTAATGAGTTCTTTCTAGTTTTTTCGATTCCATCAAATACGCTACCATCTACTTGTTGTCCTATAGCGATTATTAATGTATCTATATCTAATATCTTAGTTTGACCTTCTACTGGAACTGGTCTTCTTCTACCTTTTTCGTCTGGTTCACCTAACTTCATAACTTGAAGTTCTACTTTACTAACTCTTCCATCTTCACCAGCTATTACTTTTATTGGGTTAGTTAAGTTTTCAAATACTACGCCTTCTTCTTGAGCTTCTTCTATTTCAAGTTCATCAGCAGGCATTTCTTTTATTGTTCTTCTGTATATATTGTAAACTTGTTTAGCACCCATTCTTACAGCAGTTCTACATGCGTCCATTGCAACGTTACCACCACCAACTATGGCTACTTTTTCACCTAAGTTTACTGGGTTACCTTTAGCTACTTCTTCAAGGAAATCTATACCACCAACAACTCCTGGAAGGTCAGATCCTTCACAATTTATTCCTATTGATGACCAAGCACCTATTGTTACAAGTACTGCATCATAGCTATTTTTTACAGAGTCAAAAGATATATCTACACCAACTTTTGTATTTGGTATCATTTTAACTCCCATTTCACCTATTAAATCAATTTCTTGTTGTAAAACTGTTTTTGGTAATCTATATTCAGGTATACCATAACGAAGCATACCACCTAATTTAGGCATTGCATCGATTATAGTTATGTCATGACCTTTTTGAGCTAAGAAGTAAGCTGCTGATAAACCTGCAGGTCCACCACCTATTATAGCTACCTTCTTACCAGTTGGAGCTCCTACTTCTGGTATATAAGGATTACCAGTTGCTAAGTCTCTATCTCCAACGAATCTCTTTAATTCTTGTATTGCTATAGGTTCTTCTACTAAACCTCTTCTACAATTAGTTTCACATGGGTGAGGACATACTCTACCTACTGATGCTGGTAGAGGAATTTTATCCTTAACTAATCTAATTGCTTCGTCATAAAGTCCATTTGCTATAAGTCCTACATATCCTTGGCAATCAGTGTGTGCTGGACATCCTAGAACACATGGTGCTTTACAATCTCCATTATGGTTTGATAATAATAATTCTAAGTTAGTTTTTCTTGATTCTTTAACTCTCTTTGTATTAGTTTTTACTACCATATTTGGTGATATTTCAGTTGCACATGCTTTAAATAATTTTGGACTTCCTTCTACTTCTACTACACATATTCCACAAGAACCATATATTTCTGCTCTTTCATCGTAGCAAAGAGTTGGGATAAATATATCATTTTCTTTTGCGACTTCCAAAATAGTTTGCCCTGGAAGACCTAAAACTTCTTTGTCATCTATATTTAATCTTATTTTCTTCATCTTATTTTAACCTTCCTAATTTTTTTCAATTGCATCAAACTTACAAGTTTCCATACATTTACCACATTTAATACAAACATTCTTATCTATAACGTGAGCTTCTTTCTTGTTACCGCTTATAGCGCCAACTGGACATTTCTTAGCACAAGCACCACAGCCCTTACATGCATCTTCTTTGATTTCGTAGCTTATTAATGCTTTACATGCTTTAGCTGTACATTTCTTATTATAGATATGATCTTCATATTCATTTCTAAAGTATTTAAGAGTTGTGATAACTGGGTTTGGAGCAGTTTGTCCTAGACCACACATAGCTCCTTCTTTTACTTTGTGAGCTAATTCTTCTAGTAATTCTATATCTCCGTCTTTACCTTTACCTTGTGTAATTCTTTCTAAGATTTCAAGCATTCTCTTAGTACCTATTCTACAATAGTTACATTTACCACAAGATTCTTTTCTAGTAAAGTCTAAGAAGTATCTAGCCATGTCAACCATACAAGTAGTTTCATCCATAACTATCATACCACCAGAACCAACTATAGCTCCTGTTTTGTTTATGTTTTCATAATCTACTGGTGTATCTATAAGTTCAGCAGGTATACATCCACCTGATGGTCCACCCATTTGAACAGCTTTGAATTTCTTATCTTGTTTGATTCCTCCACCTATATCGTAGATTACTTCTTTTAATGGTAATCCCATAGGAACTTCTATAAGTCCACCTTTTTTAATTTTTCCAGCAAGGGCAAATACTTTTGTACCTTTACTTTGACTTTCTGGTTTTCCTAATGATGCAAACGCTTCCCCTCCATTTAATATAATCCAAGTTACATTAGAATAAGTTTCAACGTTGTTTATATTAGTTGGTTTTTGCCAATATCCTTTAGCTGCAGGGAATGGTGGTTTAAGTCTTGGCATACCCCTTTCACCTTCTAGTGAAGCGATAAGAGCTGTTTCTTCACCACATACAAAAGCTCCTGCACCTTCTTTGATTCTTATATCAAAATCAAATCCACTACCGAATATATTCTTTCCTAAATAGCCTTTTTCTCTAGCTTGAGATATAGCTATATTAAGTCTCTTTATTGCAAGTGGATATTCAGCACGAACGTAAATTACACCTTCTGTTGCTTCCATTGCATATCCACCGATTATCATACCTTCAAGTAATTCATGTGGGTCACCTTCAAGTACGGCTCTATCCATGAATGCACCTGGGTCACCTTCATCTGCGTTACATACTATGTATTTTTGATCTGCTTTATTCTTTTTAGCTTCATTCCATTTAAACCAAGTAGGGAAACCTGCTCCACCACGACCACGAAGTCCAGATACTTTTATTACTTCTATTACTTCTTGACTAGTCATAGTAGTTAAAACCTTTTCAGTTGCTTTATATCCGTCTTTAGCTAAGTATTCATCTATGTTTTCTGGATCTATAGTACCACAATTTCTAAGTACAACTCTTTGTTGTTTCTCCATTAATTTTTTATCTTCGTCAGAGATTACTTTAGCTTCTACTGGTTTTCCATTTTCGATGTGGCTTTCTACTATTTCAGCAACATCTTCTGGTTGAACCTTTACATATCTCACAGGTTCGTCTTTCCCGTCTTCATATACATCTACGATAGGTTCTAAGAAACATAAACCTATACATCCTGTAATACCTACTTTTATATCTAAATTCTTTTTACTTAATATTTCTTCAAACTCATTAGCTACTTTTTTGGCACCAGTTGCGATACCGCAGCTACCTTGACCTACTACTATCTTCATTGATACTTCTCCTTTTGATTTATTAAGTTACTTAAGCTGTTTCCCCATCAGCCTTTTTTTCTTTTTCTTTAATTTGATTTATAATTTCAATTACTGAATCTTTTGTTAAATTACCATATGTTTCATCGCCATCTTCAGTTTTAATCATCATAACAGGAGCAAGTGAGCAACATCCTAAACATGAAACTTGATTTAATGTAAATAAACCGTCTTCTGTAGTTTCGCCATCTTTTATATTTAATTGTTCGCTTACTACTTGGGCTATCATTTCTGAACCATTAACATGACAAGCAGTTCCTTGGCAAAGCATTATTAAATATTTTCCTATAGGTTGTAATCTAAATTGAGCATAAAATGTTGCAACTCCATAGATCTTAGCTACTTTTATTCCTGTATATTCTGATATTCTATTCATAACGTCAATAGATAGATATCCATATGCATCTTGTGCCTTTTGTAAAATCGTTATCAGATATCCTGGCTTTTTTCCATAAGTTTCTAAGATTTCATCTAATTCTTTTAGATTATCAGTCTGATTATTCTTGCATTTACAAGTTGACATTCTAATTTCACTCCATTTCTTAATTATTAAATTTTTACAACATACGTTGTATACATTCACCCATAAAAATATTATCATCAAGCTTTCTTAGTTTATTGATTTGCAGAGTTGATCTTTTAAATTAATAAACAATAACAATAAAATAAAATAAAAATCTTGAATTTCTC
>NZ_JALEXO010000338.1 GCF_022780145.1 Intestinibacter sp. | reverse complement strand
TCTATAATATCAAACATTTTAAAGGCTGTTTGATATATAACTGTAAATCCCTTGTCTAGTAATGCTTTTGCAATACAATTTGACATGAAGGTTTTTCCTAGACCAGTATCTCCGTAAAACAGTAGATTCTCTTCATTTTCCTTCGTAAAATTTTGAACAAACATTTCACATATAGCTGAAATTTCAAGTATATTTTGTTTAGATGAGATATTTAGCTCTGGTATTATCTCATCGGAAAATAGAGAAAGATCTAATGTGTTGAAGTTTTGGGTCTTGAAGTTTTTTGAGATATTAGACATTTTATAGTATTCGTTTATCAAGGCTTGCTTGAAACAGTTGCATTTTTCTCCGTTTTTTAAAAATCCAGTATCTTCGCATATGGGACATTCATATTGAATTTCCAGGTCGCTTTCAGATATATTGTGGATTTTTAAAAGGTTGTCTTTTTCTGATTTTAGAGAAGACATGTCTTCTCTGCATTTTTTTAATAAATCTTCTTTGTCGGGAGAACTTGATAAAACTAATCTCATCATTTTTAGACCAATATTAGTTATCTCATCGTCTATTTTTTCTATTTCAGGAAATTTATTATATATTCTTTTTTTTCTTTCCTCGAATTCATATTCGGCTTTATCTCTTTTCTTTTGGTATGAAAGGAGAATTTCTCTTACAGCGGAATCTTTCAATTAATCACCTTCTTTACTTTTTGGAATTTTGAACCTTGAGCAATTTAGCTTCCAGCTCTTCTTCTGAGTATTTTCTAAAATGTTCGTTGAAACTATTGTGATATTTAGTAACTACCTTTGGAGTCCTGTCCTTGTTGTAATTGTTGTAGTTTTTAGTTTCTTTTTTCTTTTGGACTTCTTCCTTTTCTTTTTGTTTATTAGCTCTAAATTCTTCTTCTTCCTTTTGAGCATCTTCTAAGGTTGTTATATCCTTAGAGTGCCAATTTTCTATTATTCCATTTATATAGGATATAGATGGATTTGGTATATTTTTGCTTTTGGAGCAAGCATATGTTATTAATTCTTGACTCATGTTGTATTTATCAATCCATGTATCTATAAGTTGTTTTTCTGCGTCTGTTGCATTTCTATTAGAAAATCCAAGCTGATTTAATACGTTGCGGTAAATAGCAAATCTGTCTTTTCTTATCATAAAACTATTTTTAGCATCTTCTACAGAAAATATATTTTGATCATACCAACCTCTAAGTACGCTTTCAACGTAATTAAGTGGTTTAGCGTTTCCGTTTTTTTGTTCTTTGCTGTATTCATAAGCATACACTACTAAGTCAGGAGTTAAATTGTATTCGTTTATAAGCTCTAGTATTCTCATGTTTTCACTTGGAACAAGAGGCCTACCTATTATTTTATTGATAGAATTAAACATTCTAACTATGCTAGGATTGTTTCTAGCTTCTAAAAGCTTATCTGTATCTGATTGAACAGGAGCTATATTATTGTTGTCTATATTGTTCATATAGAATTTTTTCAAATCTACAAATTCAATTGAAAAATCAAAGTCGTTTTCAACATCGTCCTTGTGAATCTTTACAATCTTTTGTTGTTCCCAGTATTTCCAAGCATTTACCACATCTGATAGGGGAACTCCTAAATTTTTAGCCAATGAAATATTATTAAAATTTGGATTGGCATTAGGATCACATGCTTGTCGGTAGCCTAAAAGATAAACTTGTACGTATAATCCGTTAGCCATAGGCATAAATATATCTATGAAGATATTAGAGATTATGGTATCTCCAGAATCTTTTTTATTAACTTCTTTAAAAAACATTTCATCACCTCAGATAAATTATAACATAAGACATTATAGTTTTATCTTGGAAGTTTTAAAAAAAAATATACATATAAAATGGGAGGGAAAGGCGTTGGTTATAAACTTTAATAAAAAAAGGAGACAAATAAGTTTAATACTCCTTTTGGTGTTGTTTTTTGCAGGAACAATATACTGGTCGAATAACTATGTTGAAAATGATGCTATGAAAATAGTAAATAATAAGAGTATCAATAACTATATAATCGATGTAGTATTTGATGATAAGGCAAAAAAAATTAAATGTAATCAAAATATAACGTATGTAAATAACACAGGTAAAACCTTAGATAAAATATATATGCATATCTATCCAAATGCATTTTCGGATAAAAAAATTTGTCCATTTGAAAAATCAGAAATCGAAAAAGCATACCCAAATGGATTCGATGAGGGTTATATTGAAATAAAAAATATATTAAATAATGGCAATAAGCTAGAGCATAATATAAAAGGAGAGAAAAATGATATTTTAGAAATTGTATTAGATAAAAATTTAAATGACGGTGAAAAATATTCTATAGATATAAAATACGATGTTAAGATACCAAATTGTCTAGGTCGTTTTGGATATGGTGATAATACGATTAATATTACTAATTGGTTTCCGATGTGCTGTGTTTATGATGATAGAGGGTGGAATTTAAAGAGTTATATAAGTTTGGGAGATCCTTTTTATAGCGATATAGGTAATTTTACAGTAAATATTTTAATTCCAAGTAAATACGAGATTGCATGTACAGGTTCTATGGTAGAAGAAAAAACGAATGAAAATAACAAGCTCTGCAAATTACAAGGGAAAAAGGTCAGGGATTTTGCAATTATATTAAGTGATAAGTTTAAAATTAACAAGAGTGTATATGGGCATACATCTATTATTACATATAGCTTAAATAATGATTTAGCGGTTGAATCGAATAAGGTTGCTAGAGAGTCGATTAAAATATTCAGCGAATTATTCGGCGAGTACCCGTACGATACATATTCAGTAGTGGCGAGTGATTTTTTTATTGGAGGAATGGAATACCCTACATTAGTGATGATAGATAAGAATCTTTACAATGAAAATAGTAAATTTTTATTAGAATATGTAATTGCACATGAGACTGCGCATCAATGGTGGTATAGCGTTGTAGGTAATGATGAGATAAGCGAGCCGTGGCTAGATGAGGCGTTGACAGAGTATTCTACTGTGTTGTATTTCGAAAATAAATACGGAGAAGAAATGAGAGACAAATTGATCAAAACTATGGAGGTACAAAGTGAAAATTATAAAGGGGTAGATATCTTTAGATCTAGTACAGAATTTAAAAATTCTACAGAATATAGCTTAAATGTCTATACTAAAGGTGCTGTACTTTTCAATGAAATAAGAAAAAAGGTTGGAGATAAGATATTCTTTGAAACACTACAAGAATATTATAATAACTATATGTTCCAAAACGTAAATAAAACTAAATTTATTGATATATGGAAGGACAAGGGCGTAAACATAGATGAAATAGTAAACCAATGCGATTGAATCCTAAATTGAAGAGGTAAATTTTAGATAGAGTATGGAAAAAAGATTTCAGGCTCTATTTTTTTGGTATAATATAATTTAGAAATCGATTAGAGAGGAGAGACGCGGTGTTAAAATATTGTTCAGTCGGAAGTGGAAGTAGTGGAAATTGTCACATAATAACATATAAAGATACTGGAATTTTAGTGGATGCTGGTCTTGCAGGAAAAACAATAACTGCAGGAATTAAAAAAGCCGGTTTTGATATAGATAAAATACGTGGGATATTTATAACGCATGAGCATTCAGACCATATAAAGGGCGCTGGAATAATGTCTAGAAAGTTAGATATTCCTATATACGCAAATTTAAAAACATGGTGTGGTATGAAGGACAAGATAGGAAATATAAAAGAAGAAAATATGGTTGTATTTGAAAATGATAAAACATATGCGCTAGGAGATATCAAAATAAGACCATTTTCAATACCACATGATTCAGAGGATGCAGTAGGATATAATATTTACTCTGATGATCAAAAGATGTCAATAGCAACTGATATAGGATATGTAACTGAAAACATAAGAAAGAATTTAAAAAATTCAAAGCTTGTAGTATTAGAATCTAATTACGACCCTAATATGCTTATGATGGGAAGCTA
>NZ_JALEXO010000326.1 GCF_022780145.1 Intestinibacter sp. | reverse complement strand
TCCAAAGTCTTATCATCAAGTCTATTCAAATTAGTATAAAAATCAATGCCGACTCTCAAATACTCGATATTGCTTCTGTCGACCTCGTCGAACAATAAGTTCTCTGCCTCATTGATTTTACCTTCTGAAACTAATTTATTCAATTTATTATATAAAATATCAGTTTCGCTTTGAGCATTTTCCTCAGGGATTTCATACACTACCATATCTTTATTGAAAAAAAGCTTTGATAGTGACATAGCCAAACTTTCTATTTGTCTAAGTAAGTAATCTTGCTTAAGCATTTTATCATCTCCTCGATTATATTTTGATATAAATATTATACACTATAAGTTAAAGATAAGTTAAAAAAATTAATAATGAACAATTATTTAAAAAATAATAATAAAATATGTGTTATAATAAATATTAATATTTTCAAAAATATATTATGAATAGAAACACAGTAAGGAGATTTAAAAAATGGGCTTTCGAGAAAATGTAAAAAATGCAAAAAGAATCGTAGTAAAGGTAGGGACATCGACTTTAACTTACGAAAATGGACAAATTAACTTAGGCAGAATTGAGAAATTAACAAGAGTTTTATCTGATGTAGTGAACTCAGGAAAAGAAGTAACTTTAGTGACATCTGGAGCAGTAGGTGTTGGAGTTGGCAAATTGAAATTGAAAGAAAAGCCCACAAATATTAGAGAAATACAAGCATTAGCATCAATTGGACAATGTGAATTAATGCATATATACAGTAAGTTTTTTGGAGAATATTCTCATACAGTAGGTCAAGTGCTTTTGACTAGAGATGTAATAGAAGACGAACATATCAAAGAAAATGTATGTAATACTTTTGAACTTTTATTAAACAAGGGGATAATCCCTATAGTAAATGAAAATGACACAGTTTCAATAGATGAGCTAGAAAATATAGCGAAGTTTGGTGATAATGACAACTTGTCAGCTATAGTTTCTGTACTTATAAATGCAGATGTATTGATTATATTATCTGATATAGACGGTTTTTACGATAAAAATCCAAAGGAAAATGAAGATGCGCATTTAATAAAACAAATTGATGAGATCACTGATGAAATAGAGGCTTGTGCAGGTGGCGCTGGTTCAAGCTTAGGAACTGGTGGTATGGCGACTAAATTAGCTGCAGCTAAGAAGGCTAATAAAGCAGGTGTCGATTTAGTTTTAGCGAATGGAGAGGATCCAGCGATTATTTCTGAAATATTATCAGGGGAAGAAATAGGAACTTTATTTACTGCGAAAAAATAGGAGGTACGATTTATGTTAATTTCAATGGGAAAAAAGGCAAAAGAAGCTGCTTACGAATTAGGAATAGCTTCAACTGCACAAAAGGATCAGGCGTTAACTTTTATGGCAGAGGAGCTGATAAATGCAAAGGAAGAAATAATAAAAGCAAATGAAATAGATAGACAAAATGCTATCGAAAAGGGAATATCTGATGCTTTGCTTGATAGATTATCACTTGATGAAGGCAGAATAGAAGGTATGGCAAATGCTCTTTTAGATATAGTAAAATTAAAGGATCCAGTGGGCGAAGTAGTAAATATGTGGCAAATACCTAATGGACTTCAAATAGGACAAAAGAGAGTTCCAATGGGGGTTTTAGGGATAATATACGAATCAAGACCTAATGTAACAAGCGATGCTGCGGGACTTTGCTTAAAATCAGGAAACGCGGTTATACTAAAGGGTGCCAGCGACGCTATAAACTCTAACAAGGCTGTAGCTAAGGCGTTAGTCGAAGGTATAAAGAGAAGTGGATTGCCAGAAGCTTGCGTGCAATTAGTTGAAGATACTTCTAGAGAAACTGCAACTCAAATGATGAGACTTAATGATTATATAGACGTTTTAATTCCAAGAGGTGGAGCAGGACTTATAAAAGCAGTTGTGCAAAATGCCACAGTTCCAGTAATTGAAACAGGAACAGGAAACTGTCATATTTATGTAGATGAAAGTGCTGATTTTGAGATGGCGAAGGCGATAGTTTTAAATGCAAAGGTTCAAAGACCAGGGGTTTGCAACGCTGCAGAAAAATTATTAGTTCATGAAGCTATAGCAGATGAATTCGTGCCAATGATAGTTAAAGCGTTGAGAGATAACGGAGTTGAAGTTAGAGGCTGCGAAAAAACTCAAGCTATAGTAAACGACGTAAAAGTAATCGATGAACCAGAATGGGGAGTTGAATACTTAGATCTTATAATAGCTGTAAAAGTAGTAAAAGACGTGGACGAAGCTATAAAACACATAAATAAATACAACACAGGACACTCTGAATCTATAGTCACTGAAAGCTATAGAAACAGTCAAAAATTCCTACAAAGAGTAGATGCAGCTGCTGTATATGTAAATGCTTCTACAAGATTTACTGATGGTGGAGAATTTGGATTTGGTGGCGAAATCGGTATAAGTACTCAAAAGCTTCACGCTAGAGGACCTATGGGACTTAAAGAACTTACAACTACTAAATATATTATATTTGGTGATGGTCAAATAAGATAATTTGATTGTTTATAAAAATAATGAATCGAAAATAGAGTGGCAGATGATGTTGCTCTATTTTTTTATAAGCAATTGTAAATATACTCAACTCATAACCATTATGAATATGTTAAATGATTTTGTGAGATTATGTATGAAATAAATTTTGTTGGGACATAATATAACCAAGAATTTATATAAAAGTAAAAATATTCAAGATTAGTGATTTGTGTTATGAATTACCTAAATCAGGAAGAGGTGCATTATGTTTCGACAAGAACATTCAAAGATGTTTAGTTCTAAAAGAATTAGATCAATGGTAGAGAATTTAGATATA
>NZ_JALEXO010000317.1 GCF_022780145.1 Intestinibacter sp. | reverse complement strand
AAAATAGCCTAACGGCTAATGCGAACTATTTTTTATAAAATCCACCAAATTTTCGTGTGAATTTGATGGTTTATTTGTTGTGCCTAAAAGTACAATATAAAAATAATTCTAAAAACTATTGACTTTTACTAGCTGGTCTTTTAATTTTTGTTATTTATTTAATTATTGAATTTATTATTTTTATATAAATTAATATTCCATTTTAAGACATATTTTATAGTTTTTATACAATAATTACTTCTTTATCTTTAAATTATAGTACTTAATTTTATAATTGCTACTATAAATTTTATAATTTAAAAATAAAGTTGAAATTTTAGTAATAAATTGGTAATATTAAATTATAAATATACTGAATATTTGGGGGTGGATGAGTGCTGGTGTGCTCTCTAGTCTTCAAAACTAGTACGAGGAGTTAGGAGCTTCTTAGGTGGGTTCGATTCCCACCCGTTCCCGCCAGTTTGCTGAAATACTAATTTAGATAAAATTAGTATTTTTTTTGAAATAAATTATGTTAACTTTTACATTTAATAATTAATTATTACAAAATATTACAAATTTTATTTCATTAATATTTTATAAAAATGCAATACGTTAATATAATTACGGCAAATATAAAAAAATATTTTGTTAAATTTTAAATATAATTTACATTATTTGTTTTTATAACAACAGAAATTTTTTTTATAAAATAATAAAATAGAATATGATAGAGTTATATTTCTTTATCATTTAATTGGAGACTAAAATAAAAAATACACCCTTAAATTTTAGTCCCCAATAACTTTTTTATTTTGATATAAATTTATATATTGCATTTGAAAAGTATATTCTTTGCTATGCATAAATATAATTATATATATTCCACCCAAAATTAATTAATAAAGGAGGTAAAACAGTATGGAAAAGAAAGTTTTAACGACTTGTCCTTACTGTGGTGCAGGATGTCAATTTTACCTAGTTGTTGACCAAGAAAAGAATCAAATTCTAAGAAGCGAACCTGCAAACGGTAGAACAAATCAAGGCACTCTTTGCTTAAAAGGCCATTATGGATGGGATTTCCTAAATGACCCTCAAATTTTAACACCTAGACTTACTAAGCCTCTAATAAGAAAAAATGGAGTCTTAGAAGAAGTCGAATGGGAAGAAGCGATCACTTATACTGCCGATCGCTTAAATGAAATCAAACAAAAATACGGTCCTGATGCAATTATGGGTACAGGATCTGCCAGAGGGCCTGGTAATGAAGCAAACTACATAATGCAAAAATTCATGAGAGCCGCAGTTGGTACTAATAACGTAGACCACTGCGCACGTGTCTGACATGCTCCTTCTGTAGCCGGTCTGGCTTACTCATTAGGTAGCGGAGCTATGTCTAACTCTATACCAGAAATTGAAGATGCTAATTTATTATTAATCTTTGGATATAATGGAGCAGATTCACATCCAATCGTTGCTAGAAGAATAGTAAGAGCAAAAGAAAAGGGTGCAAAAATAATAACAGTTGACCCTAGAGTCACTGAAACTGCTAGAATTTCTGATATGCATTTACCTATAAAGGGTGGTACTAATATGGTACTTGTTAATGCATTCGGAAATGTTTTAATCAACGAACATTTATATGATGAAAAATTTGTAAAAGAACATACAGATTACTTTGAAGAATACAAGAAAATAGTTGAACCTTATACTCCTGAATACGCAGCTAAATACACTAATATACCTGCTGATGTAATCAGAAAAGCTATGAGAGAATATGCAACTGCAAAAGACTCTATGATACTTTACGGTATGGGTGTTTGCCAATTCTCACAAGCAGTTGATGTTGTAAAAGGTTTAGCATCACTTGCATTACTTACAGGAAACCTTGGTAGACCTAATGTTGGTATAGGTCCTGTTCGTGGACAAAACAACGTTCAAGGTGCTTGCGATATGGGTGCATTACCAGATTCATATCCAGGATATCAAAAGGTAACTAACCCTGAAGTAAGAGCTAAATTTGAAAAGGCTTGGGGCGTTAAACTTCCTAGCGAAGTCGGAGTTAAATTAACAGAAGTTCCTCATGCAGTACTAGAAGAACATAAGATAAAAGCTTACTATATCTTCGGTGAAGATCCAGTACAAAGCGACCCAGATGCTTCAGAAGTAAGAGAAGCACTTGACGCATGTGAATTTGTAGTTGTTCAAGATATATTCATGAACAAAACTGCACTTCATGCAGATGTTGTATTCCCTGCTACATCTTGGGGTGAACATGATGGTGTTTATTCTTGTGCTGATAGAGGATTCCAAAGAATCAGAAAAGCAGTCGAACCAAAAGGCGACGTAAAAACTGACTGGCAAATAATTTGTGAAGTTTCTACTGCCATGGGTTATCCAATGCACTACAACAATACTAAGGAAATTTGGGACGAAATGAGAAGCTTAACTCCTAGTTTCTTCGGTGCAACTTATGAAAAAATGGAAAAATACGGCTGTATCCAATGGCCATGCAGAAGTGAATCTGATGATGATAGAGGTACTATGTACTTACATAAAGATGGTATTTTCTCTACTGATAATCATAGAGGTAAATTATTCGCAGCTGAATGGAGACCTCCATACGAAATAGAAGATGAAGAATATCCATTTAGTTTATCTACAGTAAGAGAGGTTGGTCACTATTCAGTTAGAACAATGACTGGTAACTGTAGAGCACTAGCCCAACTAGAAGATGAACCTGGATATCTTCAAATAAACGACCAAGATGCTGAAAGACTTGGTATCAAAGAAAATGAAATTATCAGAGTAAGCTCTAGAAGAGGTAGTGTTTTAACAAGAGCATTAGTTACAGATAGAGTTCAACCAGGTGCTACATATATGACTTACCAATGGTGGGTAGGTGCTTGTAACGAACTTACTATCGCTAGTCTTGATCCAGTTTCAAAAACTCCAGAGTACAAATACTGTGCTGTTAAGGTTGAAAAAATAGAAGATCAAGCTTGGGCTGAACAATGTATCAAAGACACTTATCAAGATTTAAAGGATAAAATGTCTAATAAAAAAGCTTAGCCTGTAAATTTAAATGTGAACTATACTATCGAGAGGTGGAGAAATTATGAAAAATAAATTAGGTTCATTTGTAGTTGCTGACCCTAGTAAATGCACTGGCTGTAGAGCTTGTGAAGTTGCTTGTTTCGCTACTCACAATGAAAATAATAACGTAGGATTTACAGTTGGAACTGTTGAAGTTCCTGTAATACCTAGACTTTATCTAGTAAAAGATGAAGCCGTATGTATGCCAATACAATGTAGACATTGCGAAGATGCTCCTTGCTTAAATACATGTCCAGTACAAGCAATTTCTAGAATCGATAATTCAGTAATTGTCGATGAAATAAAATGTATCGGATGTAAAACATGCTTACTTGCTTGTCCTTTTGGAGCTATAGATTTAATGACCCAATATATAGATGGTAAACCTGTAGAACAAAGAGCAATTGATGAAAGTAATAAGATTGCTTATAAATGTGATTTATGTAAAGGTAAAGATAAAAAGGCTTGTATAAATGCTTGTCCTAATCAAGCTTTAAAACTTGTTACTCCTTTAGAAGATAAAAAAGCTAAAAATATAAAAGCTGCTATGAGCTTATTATCAACTAATAAATAGGAAAAGGAGGATGAGAATATGATAGTTAATATAGATAAAGATTTATGTACAGGATGTCAAGAATGCGTTAAAGTATGTCCAGCATATGCAATAACTGGCGAACCGGGAAAACCACAAGAAATCAATCCCGACAGATGTGTCGTATGTGGACAATGCGTTCAAGTCTGTAAATCATATGCATCTATTATAGATTATGGACCAGAATTTGTACAAAATAAAAAAGAAGAAAGAAAAATACCTAAAGTTATAAACGAACCATTATTTGCAGCAAACAATGTATGCGACGTTGACAAAGTTAAAGCTGCTTTAAAAGATCCTACTAAAATAACAATGGTTCAATGCGCTCCAGCTGTTAGAGTTGCACTTGGAGAAGAATTTGGAATGGACTTAGGTTCTTTAACTCCAGGAAAAATGGCAGCTGCTTTAAAAGCACTTAATTTTGACAAGGTTTATGATACAAACTTCGCAGCCGATTTAACAATAATGGAAGAAGGAAATGAATTAATTAAGAGAGTTACAACTGGTGGCACTCTACCTATGTTTACCTCTTGTTGTCCTGCTTGGGTTAAATTTATGGAAAATAATTATCCTGAATTGACAGATCACTTATCTTCTTGTAAATCACCTCAACAAATGGGTGGTGCTGTATTTAAAACTTATGGAGCTAAAATAAATAATATAGATGCAAAAGACATCTACAGTGTTTCTATAATGCCTTGTACATGTAAAAAATACGAATGTGATAGACCAGAAATGAACTCAAGTGGATATAGAGATGTAGACGCTGTTTTAACTACTAGAGAGCTTGCTTATTTGATAAAAGATGCAGGTATTGATTTCAATACTCTAGAAGAAATCGACTTTGAAAGCCCACTAGGTGTTTATACTGGTGCTGGTACTATATTCGGTGTAACTGGTGGTGTTATGGAAGCTGCTCTTAGAACTGCATACGAAGTTATAACAGGAGAAGAAATACCAAGTATAGATATACCTGCAGTCAGAGGTTCTGAAGGCTTTAGAACTGCCGAAATAAAAATTGGGGATTTAACTTTAAAAGTAGGTATAGTAACTGGCCTTAAAAATGTAGTCCCTGTTTTAGAAGATCTAAAAGCAGGAAAACTTGACTTACATTTTATAGAAGTTATGACTTGTCCTGTTGGATGTGTAAGTGGTGGAGGTCAACCAAAACTATTACTAGAAGAATATAGACAAACTGCATATAAAAATAGAACTAAAGCTACTTATATGCACGACTCTAATTTACCACTTAGAAAATCTCACACTAATCCAGAGATTACTAAGATATACTCAGAGTTCTTAAAAGAACCTCTAGGAGAAATTTCTCATCACTTATTACATACTAAATATTGTATTGGAAAGGAAGTGACTAAGTAATGAATTATTTCG
>NZ_JALEXO010000294.1 GCF_022780145.1 Intestinibacter sp. | reverse complement strand
GGATTTTCAGCTATAAATTTTAAAGCCTCTATTATTTCAGTTATTCCCGCCTTGTTATCTGCTCCAAGTAAAGTAGTTCCGTCTGAAGTTATTATAGTTTTTCCGATTTTATCAGATAAAGTTTGAAATTCGCTTGGCGATAAAACTATATTTTTTTCTTTATTGACAACTATATCTCCACCATCGTAATTTTCGTGAATTTGAGGCTTAACACCTTCTCCCTTAGCTGCTGGTGAAGTATCCATATGAGCTATAAATCCTATTTTCTTTAAATTTTTATCTGTATTTGATTTTAAGGATGCATACACATATCCCTTGTCGTCCATATGAGCATCTAAAAGTCCTATTTCTTTTAAATCTTTTACTAATATTTTTCCTAGATTTTTTTGAATCTCTGTACTTGGAACTGTTAAAGATTCTTCATCACTAGTAGTATGTATTTTGGCATATTTGATAAATCTATCTATTAAATTTTGCATAATCTTCTCCTTCTATTATTTCATATTTACTACTTATTATTTACAATTTTTCAAAAAACTTTCACTAAAAAATTTCCAAATAGCTTCCTTTCTCTCCTCATATCTATCCTCTCCACAGTACATAAGACTTACCATAAGTCCGTCTAAAAGAGCAGTATATGTCATTGCTATCTCTTTAGCTAAATCCTTCTCTACGCCCTCTCTTATGAGATATTCTATTATTAAATTCTCTACTGTAAAATAATAATTATCACAGTATTTTTTTATAAAATCATTATATCTTTCTACAAATCGATATCCTATTTTATACACAAAATTTATAGTAAAATCTTCATTGTTTATAAATCTATCTTTTAAAGAAATTAAAAATCCCTCTAAAACTTCTAAAATAGGAATAGGCTCTTCTTTTTTAGAAAAATAATTGACAGCAAAATCCTTTTCTGCTTTAAAAGAAATTTCTGTAGCTTTTTCAAAAATTTCATCTTTACTTTTAAAATGTGAGTATATAGTCGATTTTTTTATACCAACTAATTCAGCTATATTTGATATAGAGGTTCCGTCATATCCGTTTATTGAAAAACTATATATAGCCTTCTCTATTATTTTATTTGATGACATAAATGTTAAATCTCCTTTATATTATTATACAACTTTATCCTTTTTTAAATTTGAAAATATCATCTTATGCTCTACATTAGGGTCAAATTTAAATATTTTGAAAACTATTTCAAGTAAATATCCAAAACAGAAGGCTGATATTATCGTACCTATTCCAAAAGTACCTCCCAACAAATATCCAACTATTACTGCACATATTTCCATTATAGCTCTCAACATTCCAATTGATTTACCAGTTTTTTTGTGAAGTGCAATCATAAGTCCATCTCTAGGTCCACATCCAAGCGCTGGTACTAAATACAAAACTGTAGCAAATGCCATAATCACAAGTCCCAATATTGTCATAACTACACCCAAAAATAAATTATGTGTAACTGGAATAACATTCATACTATCGATTACATCTATCAAAATTCCTGGAACAAATATATTACCTATAGTTCCCCATCCTAATTTTTCACCTAAAGCTATAGATGCTACGATAACTATTACACCTACTAGCATAGATGCCTGTCCCATAGTCATACCTGTTGTCTTACTAAGCCCTTGATGGAATACATCCCAAGGAGATAATCCAGCATTTGAATTTACCATTACTACAACAGCAACTGCAGTCAAAACATAACCTAAAGTTAAATAAATTATTGTTTTCATATTCTTCATATTTAAACCTCCTAAAAATTAAACTATCCACTATAAAATTTTAAGACCGAACGGTCGGTTCTATATTTTTATAATAACACAGTTTTCTATAATTTTTCTAAAATTCACAAAAATTTCATAAAATTATAATTGCCTATAAGCAAAAATAGATTTGAAAATTAATTCAAATCTATCTTGCCAATAATTTATTAGAAAGATTTATATATTTTTGATCCTCACTCGAATTGTAAATTTCTATCTTTCCAATATTACTATCTTTATTTAATTCATTTTTTTCTTCTAAAACTTCTTTAAGATGTCTGCAAGTACCTAAATTTCCATCCACTAAATGTGTCTTTTGAGGAAGAAATTTCTTTAAGTAATCTCTGTAAAAAATAAAATGTGTACATCCCAAAACAACGCTGTCGAGATTGTCCATATCGATATTTTTATAGTACTCTTTAATTTGATCTGATACTACATCTTCATTGTCTATCAAATCATTTTCAACTATTTCTACAAGC
>NZ_JALEXO010000227.1 GCF_022780145.1 Intestinibacter sp. | reverse complement strand
ATATATCAAATCCATCAGATGTAACAGTAAAGCTTACATGTAAAAATACAGGTGAAGAATGGAATTTCTCTTCTGATTCATCAATAGATGGATATCTTTATGTAGATAATGATTACTATGGGGAACCAGGTTGTATAATATTTAAACCTTTAGGATTTTCTCTTACAGATGGTAAGATATATAATGTTACAGCTACAGGAAGCTTCGGTACTGTATCATATGATGTAGAATTCTTTAGACTTTCATATGTTAATCGAAGAAATATTATATTTGATGCAGATAATGGGACTACAAGTGTAGTTAAAACAATAAATGCAGATGAACAACTAGACTATACACCAGAAACTCCTACAAAAGAGGGATATACATTTGTAGGATGGTACAAGGATACTGACGATATAACTACAGAATACAAATCAGGTGCTACATATACAGAAGATACAACATACAAGGCTAAATGGGCCCATGTAGATATGCTAGGAGCACAAGTTAAGGCGATAGTAGATGATAAGAGCGGTATAAGATTTGGTACTAAAATCTACAATGATGGCGATGAAATAGTAGAAAAAGGAACTATAATACTTCCAGTTAAATTACTTCCAGATGGAGAATCATTAACACTAGATACTCCACAAATTGCTCAATCTGTAGGTAAAGTAAACTATGAAGTAAATGAAGAAGAAAATTATGTGACTTATCTAGGAACTTTAGTAGGTATACCAAGAGCTCAATTTGATGAAGCAATAACAGCATCAGCTTATGTAATTTACAAGGATAAGGCTGGTAATGAATATAAGGTTTATTCACCATATAAGAATGGCTCAACAACTATAAATACATTGTTAAATAGTTAATATTAAAAGAGAGCTATATCGTAAAGTGTAAAATTTTACTATATAGCTCTTTTTGTTTGTAATTATTTAGCAGTAAAAATAGCGATGTCAGATTCAGAATCTACATTAGAAGCTATATCCGATTTGCCACAGTATTCTTCTACAAAGTATAGAGGTCTTCCCTTGACTTCTATAAATATTCTACCTAGATATTCTCCAATTATACCTAGAGATATAAGCTGAACAGAGCTCACAAACAGCAGGATACAAATTGTGCTAGCATATCCGGGAACATCTACTCCTTGAACTAAGGTTCTAACAAATATGAATATCATATAAGCAAATGCACCGATTCCAGTAAATAGACCAAAAAATGTTGCGATTCTAAGCGGTGCTATAGTAAACGAAACTATTCCATCAATCGCTAAATCTATAAGCTTAAGGTAGTTCCACTTAGTAGTACCAGCGACTCTAGGGTCTCTATCAAATAAAATTTCTTTTTTCTTAAATCCTATAAGACTAAACATACCCTTTGTGTATCTTTGTTTTTCTGGAAACGCCTTTAGAGCTTCTATAGCTCGTCTACTTAATAATCTGAAGTCTCCTGTGTCTTTTTGGATAGGAACTTTAGAAACTGCTTGTAGTACTTTGTAGAATGCCTTTGATGTAAATTTTTTAAGCCATGATTCTCCGTCCCTGCTTCTTCTTTTGGCGTATACATCATCGTAGCCTTCTTCGTAGTATTTTAGCATTTCGATTATTAATTCTGGTGGATCCTGTAAGTCGGCATCTATTATAGCAACTGCATCTCCAGTAACATAGTCAAATGCCGCTCCCATTGCGACTTCCTTGCCGAAGTTTCTAGATAAATTTAAGTAACAAACCCTCTTATCCACTTTATGAAGTTGTTTCACAATCTCTAGAGAATTATCCTTGCTACCATCGTTTACAAATAAAAATTCTATATCGTAGTCTTTTATATTATCGGCTAATTTGGTTAATCTATTGTATAATAGAGGAAGCGATTCTTCTTCATTGTACATCGGTATTATTATTGATAGTATTTTATTCTTCAAGCTGTTTCACCTCCGCTATTGAATTTATTTCATAATATTTTGCCATCCACGTATTGAACCATGATTTTGGATTATCAGATATATATCTAGTTCCTAAAAATGCGTTGTAGTCAGTTTTAGGCGTAGATATGCTTTTTACTGTTATATCTAAATTTCCTTTTTCTTTTTCTTCCTTTATAGTTTTTATTTGATAATTTACTTCATTATAAGTTCTTGATACATCGTAATAGACCAATCTATATTCTAACATAAATTTAACACTAGTAAATACTAATAACGCAGTTAATAGTGGATAAATTAAATTTTTATTTGCATTGTCTACATTTATATTGGAGTATAAATTTCCAATGGCTATTATTACGAGCATAACAGGTCCAAACCACGTTCTAACAGATACCTGTGGAGATACAACTAGCACAACCATACCAGCAAAAGCAGCTAGAAGATACATAATAGATAATTTAATTTGTTCTCTTACTAAATTTTTGTTATTATTAGTCCAAATAAAAAATATCAATATTATAAAAAATAAAAATAAAAGAACAAATGAAGTATCATAGGTGATTTCTACTACTTTTGATATATTTCTCGCTATATCAGCTGTTTTTGTAACAGCAGTAGCACTTCTAACAGAATTCCCTGGTGCAATAGCCAAAAGCACGAATCCTACACAGCT
>NZ_JALEXO010000182.1 GCF_022780145.1 Intestinibacter sp. | reverse complement strand
TATTATCATTTCACAGCAGCGCTTAGTAGCCCCCATTATATTAGTAGGGTTGACCGCCTTATCTGTAGAAATCAACACAAATTTCTTCACCTTATATTTATCAGCTATATTTGCCACATTCAAAGTACCAAATACATTGTTCTTAATAGCCTCACAAGGGCTGTACTCCATCAGAGGCACATGCTTATGAGCAGCTGCATGGAACACTACCTCAGGCTTATAAATCTCGAATAAGCTGTCCATTTTTTCCTCATCTCTAACAGACGCTATCATCACATCCAAATCCAGCTCAGGTCTTTTTCTAACTAATTCCTGTTGAATTTCATAGGCATTGTTTTCATATATATCGACTATTATCAATTTTCTAGGCTCGTACTTGGCGATTTGTCTACATAGCTCAGACCCTATAGATCCTCCTCCACCTGTCACCATGACAGTCTTGTTTTTAATGATTTTATCCATATCGCTTAAATTCATTTTTACAGGCTCTCTACCTAATAAATCCTCTATCTGTATATCTCTAAGCTTTGTCAAATTGACCTTTTCATCTATAATTTCATATATTCCAGGTATAGTTTTTACCTTGCATTTAGTATTTTTACAAATATTTATAATTTCTTTTTTTCTAATTGGATTTATATTGGCTATACAAAATATTATCTCATCTATTGCTTTATCTTGTACTATATTTGATATGTCTTCTGTAGTCCCAAGAACTGGTACTCCAAACACTTGCTTTCCTATTTTATTTCTATCATCGTCTACAACTCCGACTGGAATCTTCTTGAGCTCCGGATTTTCAAATAGCTCTCTAAGTATCATATTACCGGCTCTTCCAGCGCCCACTACTAATACCTTCTTTGAATCAGAGGCATTTTGTATTAATCTCATATGCATCAATACTCTTCTCATAGTTCTATACATAACTCTGAGAAATATCATCGCAGTTATAATCATAGCTAAATTAAATATGTAAAAAACTCCATCAAAATTAAACCCTGCTACCTTGATCAAAACTACTGATGGTATAAGAGCCACTAAACATGCTGTAAATATACTAGCTACTTCCTTTTCTCCCCCACATTTCCACAAGCTATCATAGCATCTAAATTTCAATATTGATATTTCATTAATAATAGCGTAAATAAACACAGGCAGTAAATAATAACTACTACTGCTCATATCTAACAAACTCAATGTGAATATAAAACTACAGACACATATAATAAAATCAAAACAAGCCAAAATAACCTGTCTCATCTTACACTTATCTGCATCATTTGATATCTCATCAATTTTTTGCATAATCCTCAAAACCATAAATATCCCTCCAATATCCTATCACCCTCGTTTATTCTTGATAAAACTTTTCGATATTCGCATCTAATCTATTATTCCATTATATTATTTTAATAATTTTTATTAATTATTAAAATGCTTTTAGCGTAAATTTAATTCAAAATTATATTTACATTAACTTATTTAAGTATTTCTTTCTAAAATATTATTAGCTATATAGATCAAATTGATATATAGCTAATAATATTTTTATTGTCCATTTGAATTATTTTGATTTTTGTTATTTTATCTCTTCTTGTTTCTTTTTTTCTTTTTTTTCTTCTTTTTGCTTGAACTAAACAAACTGAATTTTGACTTTTTGTCGTAATCTGAATATCCATAGTAGCTATTATAGTAGCTATATCTTTCAGATTTAAATTTATTTAGTATTACTCCGATAACATTTGAACCTACCTTATTTAATTTATCCAAAGTTATCTTAGCCACCTTGGCGTCGATTGATTTAGATGCATTTACAAGAACTGTTCCATCTACATATTGTGTGATTATGCATGCATCGTTTAATCTACTTATAGGTGGAGAATCTACAAACACATAATCGTATTCTTCTCTAAAATTTCTAATTGTATCCTTCATAGATTGTGAATTCAACAGAATAGATGCATTTGAAGGCACGCCTCCAGAAGTTATAACATCTAGATCACCGATTTTCTTTATGCACTCCTCCTTAGTTTTATGCCCAAACACTATATCTGCTATCCCAAAAGTGTTGTCTATACCAAAATATCTACTGACACCTCTTTTTCTAAAGTCGCAGTCCACTAGTAATACATTTGTATCCTCTAATTCGGCAAAGCATTTAGCTAAATTACATGCTATAGTCGTCTTCCCTTCATCCATTTCTGCACTAGTTATAAGGATTGTCTTTATATTTTTATTTATACCTAAATAGTTTCTTATTTCTCTATAAGACTCGTTTATCTCGTAATTGCCATCATCATATGCTCCTATCATATCCTACCTCCTATTTTTGAATTGCATGTCTACCCTTTGATTTTCCGTCGTCCATTGGTATTGTACCTATTAGTGGTAAATCCCAATATTTTTCCACATCCTCAGGAGTTTTAATCTTAGTATCTAAACATTCAGCTAATAATACTAAAAATATGGATATTACAACACCTACAGCAAAAGCCTTCAATAAAGTTATGTCTCTACTTCTTGGTATAAGTTGTCCATCAGTTGCATCGTAAACAACCTCTACACAGTCCAAATTAATTACTCTCAGAAGCTCATTATTATACGCCTCTGGAAAAGCCTCTGCCACCTGTTTTGCTATCTCTTTAGAAGAACAAGTAACCTGTACATCGATAAATTGTGGAATTTCTGTACTTTGAACAGGATTGATATATCCTACTTGACTAACCTTTAACCCAGTTAAAGCAGCTATATTCTTTTTGACATTCTCAGATTTCGCTAGTCCTATATATGAAGTCGCGATATTTTGATTAGTAGCAGACGCAGAACCAGAATAAGAATTGTAAATATTATTCATAGCCTGAGCCTCTTCCTCCTCGTCAGTTAACTCCTTATCACTGTTTTTCTTAGAACTTTTTTTACTTTGTATTGACTTCATAGAATTAATTCTAATAGTTATCTTAGACTTGTATGTTGGAACATATGAAACATAATTTTTATATGTCTTATACCCCCCAAACGCTAAGCAAATTAAAATGGTTATAATCACAATCCATTTTCTTCTTCTAAATATGTCTATATATTCTCTTATGTTGACTGTTTCCCCCATTTTTTCCTCCAAACTTATTTTTTTATGTAATTATAACATATTTTATCTTTTTTGTAACTCGGTACACCACAAATATAGTTTATTTGCATCTATCCTCGTTGTTTTTCATATGCCTAAAATAAATTACACATTACCCTATTTTTACATACTATAAATTACATTTCAATATAATTCATGAATTTTCCTTTTTATATCACATAAAAAATTGGCACATATTTTTTAACAAAACTATCTGCCAATTTTTTAACTTGTTTTCTATTTTTTAGAATACAAATCCTTCATACTGTCGATTTCCTTCCTAATCATCTCCCTCACACTCTCAGGGAAAATAACCTCCATATCGACACCAAACTGCATTATCCATTTAACAATTCCCATGCCGCCCTTCGCCACAAAAACGCCAATATATTTCTTTTCCGCACTATCATCAACTATCTTATAATTCCTAATTATACCCTTCTGGTGAGCTCTGAATGCGCCATCACACACCTCTTTCTCCACATTTTCCTCGCATTCACTTCCAGTCGTCTCAGCCATGACATCACCTTCAACATTTTCCTCACGCTCACCTCTAGCTGCCTCAGCTATGACATCACCTTCAACATTTTCCTCGCGCTCACCTCTAGCTGCCTCAATCATGCCATAATCTTCAACAATAGACTTCATTTTCTCACTAAAACTATCTATTACATCTCTAGCGTAACCGTCCTCAATATATTTACCTGATAAAATATACTCCTCGTATGTCTTCTCTCCCAAAATCTTCTCCAAAATTTGGTAACTCAGATGTTCCCATCTAATTTTCTCAGACAAATTATTATTCTCAAAATTACCCTTTTCCATAATATATACATAATCGCCGAATTCATCTAGCAAATAATTTAAAAGACTTCTCTTAAACTCTACCATTATAATAGAGAGTTCTCCCCCAAACATCTTAAAAGATCTTCTTAAATACTCCATTGGATTAAACCCATTTCTACACTCTAAAAAACCAGATAATTCCGTAATATCCTCTTCTAGCTTAGTCACATTTAGCATCCTATCTACTCGATAATTCTTAAGAACATTAGAATTTTCCTCAGCACAAACCAAATAATAATTCTTATTCCTCAAAATCATATAAACAGGGCTCTTGACGTAAACCTTTCTCTCGCCGTCAGCATCCACCCTATACACCAGA
>NZ_JALEXO010000112.1 GCF_022780145.1 Intestinibacter sp. | reverse complement strand
CTTTTGAAAAGGAAGTAGCAGCATCTGAAGATTTGAAGGTTGATAACAGTAAAGCTGAAAAATAGAAAGAGGTAATAGAATTGGCTAAAAGTAAACAAGCTAAAATGAATAAAATAATTGCCATTGGAATAGCAGTAGTTTTAATAGTAACAAGTATTACTACTTTGATAAGTGTTATTTCATGGTATTTATAAAAAATCTAAAAATGCAAATTAAAGGTCATCGTGTAAATATATACGGTGGCTTTTTTTGCATTTTATTATTTTCTAGGAAATTTTTACAAAAAAATTGCAGGAAATCGTATTTATTAAAATTAAATAGTAGACATCAAAAGTAAATAATGTATAATATTTAGTGGTAATAATAAATAAAAGACTAGAGTATATATATAATTTAAATGAATTAGAATGATATAAATTAAAAATAAGTATAAAAAGGAGAAAAAAATGGATAGAAATTTAGCATTAGAGCTTGTAAGAGTTACAGAGGCAGCAGCATTAGTGTCATCACAATTTATGGGTAGAGGAGATAAAGATGGTGCTGATGGAGCAGCAGTAGAAGCTATGAGAAGAGCTTTTGAATCAGTAAAAATAAAGGGTGAAGTTGTAATTGGAGAGGGAGAGCTTGACGAAGCTCCGATGTTATATATAGGAGAAAAGGTCGGCAGCCAAGAAGAAGGATGTATGGAGGTTGACATAGCTGTAGATCCACTTGATGGGACTACATTAATAGCAAAAGGACTTCCAAATGCTATATCAGTAATAGCGATGGGTAAAAAGGGTTCTCTATTAAATGCACCAGATACTTATATGAAAAAAATAGTTGTAGGACCAAAGGCAAAGGGTGCAATAGATTTAGATAAAAGTGTAGAAGAAAATATATTAAATGTTTCAAAGGCTTTAGGAAAAAAACCAACTCAAATGACAATCATGGCTCAAGATAGAGAAAGACATAACTATATATTTGAACCAGCTAGAAAATTAGGTTGCAAGATAAGAATGTTTGGAGACGGAGATGTTGCAGCTGGTATTGCAACTTGCTTTGAGGAAACAGGTGTTGATATGCTAATGGGAATCGGTGGAGGACCAGAAGGTGTAATAACAGCTGCTGCTATAAAATGTATGGGTGGAGATATGCAAGCCCAAATTTATCCATTAAGCGAACAAGAAAGAAATAGATGTCATGAAATGGGATTCTCAGATGAAGATATCCAAAAGAAATTAACTATAGATGATTTAGCAAAGGGAGACGATTTATTCTTTGCGGCTACAGGGATTACAGAAGGAAATCTATTAAAAGGTGTAATTCATATTGGAGATAATAAAGCTAAAACAGAATCTGTAGTAATGAGAGGAAAAACAGGAACTATAAGATTTGTAAATGCTATACATAATTTAGATAAAAATCAAATATTAATAGATTTAATGAAAAAATACAATATGGAATAGAAAATATTGTTAAAAATTTGAATTAATAAGAAGATAATCCATTTATTTTGTTGTATATTGGCAAAAACAATGGATTATTTTTTATATGTGTAAATATATTTAGCAAAAAAATGTATACAAATATGTATTTTATTTTATTTATTGACCATAATATAAAAAAAATGCTATTATTAGATTGTAATTATGTTCGAGCTAAAATAAATATCTTTTCTTTTTCATGCCGTTTATTTCCAAATTAAAATAATTTAAATAAAAATTGTGAGCGAGGAGGCCTATTTTGAATATAGAAAATATTAATCTAAATGACTTGAACAGTCAAACATTAGCTCAATTAAGAGAAATTGCAAAAGAGTTAAATGTAAAGTCAGTAACTAAGTATAAAAAAGCGGATTTAATTGAAAAAATAAAGGAAGCTGTTAATAAATTAAAAAATGATGATACGGATGCAACTAAGGAAGAAAACAAAATAATAAAAGAAAACAAAGATACGGATAAAAATAAGGATTTAGAAAAAGAAGAGAAAGAAATCTTAGATGAAAAACATACTAAAGTAGATGAAGATAATAAAACTGAAAGTACAGATAATATAAAACAAACACCATACAAACCTGAAAATAATAAAAATAATAAATACGAAAATAAAAATTATACAAAAAATAATACTCAAGGAAATATAAATAATCAAAGAAATTACAATAAATTTCAAAAAAATGATAATAAACAACAAAATAACGACAATAAATCTTCTAATAATACAAAGGGAAATTATACACCTAAGGTAGTAGAGGAATCTAAAATAATAAATGAATTTAATACTTCAAAGGATGATGAAGTAGTAGGTGTATTAGAAATATTACCAGATGGATTTGGATTTTTGAGAGGTTCAAATTATTTATCTACAGAAAATGATGTATATGTATCTCCTTCTCAAATAAGAAGATTTAATATGAAGACAGGAGATAAGGTAAGAGGTATAACAAGACATCCTAAAACAGGAGAAAAATTTAGAGCTCTTTTATTTGTTCAAAAGATAAATGATGAAGATCCAGAAACTGCAATACAAAGAAAGTCTTTTGAAACATTAACTCCTATATATCCAGAAGAAAGATTAACTTTAGAAAAACAACCAAATGAAATATCTACTAGATTGATAGATTTAATATCACCAATAGGAAAAGGACAAAGAGGTTTAATTGTTGCGCCTCCTAAGGCGGGTAAAACTATTCTTTTAAAAAGTGTCGCAAATAGTATAGTAAAAAATTATCCAAATGTGGAATTGATAGTATTATTAATAGATGAACGACCTGAAGAAGTTACAGATATGAAGGAGTCTATTGATGCAGATGTTATATATTCAACATTTGATCAAGTTTCAAATCATCATGTAAAGGTAGCGGAAATGGTCTTAAATAGAGCACAGAGATTAGTTGAGCATGGAAAGGATGTTGTTATATTATTAGATAGTATAACAAGACTAGCTAGGGCTTATAACCTAACTATTTCACCTACAGGAAGAACGCTATCAGGTGGTTTAGATCCAGGTGCATTACATGGACCTAAAAAATTCTTCGGTGCAGCTAGAAATATAAGACAAGGTGGGTCTCTTACTATTTTAGCTACAGCTTTAGTTGAAACTGGTTCAAGAATGGACGATGTAATATTTGAAGAATTCAAAGGTACAGGTAATATGGAACTACATCTAGATAGAAAATTAGCAGAAAAGAGAATTTTCCCAGCTGTAGATATCTATAAATCTGGAACAAGAAGAGAAGATCTATTATTATCAGATAAAGAAAAAGCTGCTTTATGGAAATTAAGAAAAGAAATGAGCAACAATTCTGTACTAGAGGTTACAGATAATATATTAGAAGCATTGAAGAGAACAAAAACTAATGAAGAATTTATAAACAATATAAATGGAGAGCTTAATAAATAAATTTTAAAGACTGTTAAAAATGCTTGAACCCTTCGAAAACATATGATATAATGTTGGAGTTGATATTTGAAGAAGTAAAAAAAATTAGTATAATTAATTTTAAAATATAAAGAAAAAAGAGGTGACAATAATGCAAAAAGATATACAACCAAAATATAAAGAAGTAGAAGTACGTTGTGCTTGTGGAAATACTTTCATGGCTGGTTCAACTAAGGACGAAATAAGAGTTGAAATTTGTTCTCAATGCCATCCTTTCTATACAGGAAAACAAAAGAATATAGAAAAAGGTGGAAGAATCGACAAATTCAAAAAAAGATTCAACATGGAATAATATTCAAAAAAAACAGGGGTTGGTTTTCCAGCCTCTATTTTATTTTTACGATAATTACGAGGGATGTATAGGATAAAAGATTTTTTATTTTTCAACATGCCCTTTTTTAATACTGTAAATTTGATATAATATTAGATGTGTAAAAACTTAATCGCGGGTTAAGGAGAATGTTATGGAAAATAAAAAAAGATTAGGCAAAGTCGGAGGCCAGGCTGTAATAGAGGGAGTAATGATGCAGTCAGAGGATTACAAAGCTATTGCGGTTAGAAAGCCTAATGGAGAGATAGAGATAAAAAAGGATAAGATTAAAAGCTGGGTAAGAGATAAAAAAATAGATAAAATTCCTTTTTTAAGAGGGGGATTTATTTTAATAGATACAATGGTCAGTGGAATAAAGAGTTTGAATTTTTCTTCGGAGTTTTTCTTAGAAGAAGAGGAAGAGGATGCTATAGATAGATTTCTTAAAAAAATATTTAAAGAAAAGGCAAATGATGCAATAATAGTAGTGTCTTTAATAATATCTTTATTGCTTTCTGTTGGTATTTTTGTGTTGATACCTACTTTTATAGGTGGATTATTTGCTAAGATAATAGATAGTCATATAGCACTTAATTTAATCGAAGGCGCGATTAGAATAGCGATACTGATAGCTTATATGGCTATAGTTTCCTTGAATTCAGATATCAAGAGAGTATTTGAATATCATGGTGCCGAGCATAAAACCGTCTATTGTTATGAAAATGATTTAGAATTGACAGTTGAGAATGCTAGAAAATTTGGAAGATTGCATCCTAGATGCGGTACAAATTTTTTATTTATAGTTATGTTTATATCCATTATATTGTTTTCTTTTTTTGGATGGCCAAATCCATTTTTAAGAGTAGCTATAAGAATTTTATGCATACCGATAGTTGCAGGAATATCTTATGAAATAATAAAATTTCTTGGGAAATATAATAATATTTTAAGCAAAATTGTCGCATATCCAGGGATGATGATGCAAAAAATAACTACAAAAGAGCCTGATGACGGACAATTAGAGGTTGCAATAGCAGCACTTAAGGCAGCATTAGGTGAGAATTAAGGGGTAATTTATGACTATTAAAGAAATAATTATAAAATATTGCCGAGAGCTAGAAAATATTAGCGATACTCCTAGATTAGATGTCGAACTACTTTTAAAGAGAGCATTGGGAGATGTTGATTCTATGTATATAAGAATGTACTTAGATAAAGAATTAAGCGAGGATCAAGAAAAATATTTTCTAGAAATGATGAAGGATAGATTGAATCAAAGACCAATTGCTTATATTTTAGGAAATAGAGAATTTATGGGATTGGATTTTTTTGTGAAAGAGGGAGTTTTGATTCCTAGACCAGATACAGAAACATTAGTAGAAGAAATTATAAATATATGCAATAATAAAACAGGATTGAATATTTTAGATATAGGTACAGGTTCAGGAGCAATTACTGTTAGCCTAGCTAAATATTTAGATAAATCACATATAGTATCAGTAGATATTTCTGATATTGCCTTAGAAATAGCATCTAAAAATGCCGTTTCAAACAAAGTGGATGAACGAATAGATTTTATCAAATCAGATGTCTTTTCAAATGTATCAAGAGAAAATAAATTTGATATAATAGTATCTAATCCACCATATATAAAAAAATCAGATATAGATGGATTAGATAGACAGGTAAAAGATTTCGAGCCTTATAATGCGTTAGAAGGTGGAGAAGATGGACTTGATTTTTATAGAAAGATAACAAGAGAGTCTAGAGAATTTTTAAATGAAAATGGAATATTGGCATATGAAGTTGGACATGATCAAGCATCTGATGTAAGTAAAATTATGCAACAAAATGGTTTTAAGGGTATATATACCAAATCTGATTTGCAAGGATTTGAAAGAGTAGTAATAGGATTTTATAATAATTAGGAAGGTGAAAAAATGTTAAATAAACTGCAAGTATTAGAAGATAAATACAAAGAGCTTACAGAAAAAATCAGCGACATAGAAGTTATAAACGACCAAAAAACATGGCAAAAATACATGAAAGAACACGCTGATTTAGAACCAATCGTAATGAAATACAGAGAATATAAAGAAGTAATAGACAATATAAAAGAATCTAAAGAAATACTAGAAGAAGAATCTGATGAAGAATTAAGAGAATTAGCTAAAATGGAATTATCAGAATTAGAATCTAAGGTAGAACCAATAGAAGACGAATTAAAAGTATTATTATTACCTAAAGACCCTAACGATGATAAGAACGTTATAGTTGAAATCAGAGGTGGAGCAGGTGGAGATGAAGCTGCTTTATTCGCTGGAGATTTATTCAGAATGTACTCTAGATATGCTGAAAGAAGAAGATGGAAAACTGAACTTCTAAGTGCAAGTGATACAGGTGTAGGTGGATACAAAGAAGTTTCTTTCATGATAAAAGGTAAAGGAGCTTACTCTAGACTTAAATACGAATCAGGTGTTCATAGAGTTCAAAGAATACCAACAACTGAATCAGGCGGTAGAATACATACTTCAACTGCAACAGTAGCAGTTTTACCAGAAGTAGAAGATGTAGAAGTAGAAATCAATCCAAACGACTTAAGAATAGACGTGTTTAGAGCTTCTGGAAACGGTGGACAATGCGTAAATACAACTGACTCAGCTGTAAGAATCACTCATATCCCAACAGGTGAAGTAGTTTCTTGCCAAGATGAAAAATCACAATTAAAAAATAAAGAAAAAGCTATGAAGGTATTAAAGGCTAGATTATACGACAAAGCACTAGCTGAACAACACGACGATATAGCAGCTGAAAGAAAGAGCCAAGTTGGTACAGGAGATAGATCTGAAAGAATAAGAACTTATAATTTCCCACAAGGAAGAGTAAGTGACCATAGAATAAATTTAACATTATATAAATTAGAATCTTTCTTAGATGGTGATCTAGATGAAATGATAGATGCACTTATAACAGAAGACCAAACAAAGAAAATGTCAGCTATATAATGATAACTGCCAAATGATTTTGATATATCATTTGGCTTTTTTATAAGGCATATTAAACTCTCTTAAATTATTAATTTTAGTAGTCGAATCTACATATAATAAAATAAATTAAATTGGGAGAGTGTAATAATATGGTTTTTAAAATTACATTAATTGGTCTGCTTGCAGGAGTGTTGGGAACTGGTATGGGCGGTGTTTTATCTGGTATTTTTAAGAAAAAGATCGATAAATGCATAGATTTTTTTATGGGATTAGCTGGTGGTATAATGCTGGCGGTTGTCGTATTTGACTTGATGAAGGAAGCCATAGAGTTAAAGGGAATTTGGATAACTGTAATTGCGACCTTTATGGGAGTAATAATAACGATGCTTATAAAAAATAATTTAGATATGTCGCAAGATCAAAAGTCGGGATATTTAATTTTTATAAGTATTATGCTACATAATTTGCCAGAAGGATTGGCTATAGGGTCGTCCTTTGTATCGGCTACACATTTAGGATGGACACTTGCATTAGTAATAGGAATACATAATATTCCTGAAGGACTAGCTACAGCACTAAGTCTTGCGGGAACAAAAATGAAAACAAGTAGGATTATATTATATACAGTTATAGCAGGAGTTCCTATGGGCATAGGAAGTTTTCTTGGAGTATATTTTGCAGGAAACTTCAATTCTCTAATTGGAATATTTTTATCGATTGCAGCGGGAACTATGTTATATGTTGTACTTGAAGAAATTTTACCAAGAACTAAGAATATTTTTTGTATAATAGGTTTTTTAGTTGGAACAATAATTGTATATTGTGTTTAGATAAAAGAGGTGGAATAAAATATGGATACATTGATTAGTAAAATTGACGTAGATAATATAGATATGGAGGAAATAAGAAAACAAGCAGAAATTTTAAAATCAGGCGAAACTGTTATCTTCCCAACTGAAACAGTTTATGGCTTGGGAGCAAATGCATTAGATGAAGAAGCGGTTAGTAAAATTTATGAAGCTAAAGGAAGACCTAGTGATAATCCTTTAATTGTTCATATAAGCGACAAAAAACAAATATATAATTTAGTTAAAAGTGTGCCTAAGCAAGCCGAAATAGTTATGGATAAATTTTGGCCAGGACCTATAACTATAATTTTAAATAAAAAAGACATAATACCAAAAAGAACTAGTGGAGGACTAGATACAGTTGCTATCAGAATGCCTTCTAATAAAATAGCGAATGCACTTATAAGAGAAGCAAATATTCCTATAGCTGCTCCGTCTGCTAATATATCTGGAAGACCATCACCAACTAGAGCTTCACATGTTTATGAACAAATGAACCACAGAGTTAGTGGAATAATTTTAGGAAATGATTGTGTATATGGACTAGAATCGACTGTTTTAGACTTAACAGGAGATATTCCGACTATATTGAGACCAGGTAGCATAACAAAAGAACAACTAGAAAAAGAGCTTGGAGATGTCAAATTAGATTCAGCATTAGAAAAGAAAGAAGATAACATAAAAGCCAAAGCTCCAGGTATGAAATATACACATTATTCTCCAAATGCAGATGTTTATATTGTATCGGGTGAACGATTTAAGGTTATTGATAAAATAAATAAGCTGACAGAAGAAAATGACAGAAAAAACTTAAAAACAGGTGTCATATGTTTAGAAAATAACAAAAAATTGTATATAGGAAAAACTATATGTTTAGGAGAAACTTTAGAAGATGTTGCTGCAAATCTATTTGATGCATTAATACAAGCAGATAAGGAAAAATGTGATATAATATATTCAGAAGAATTTACAAATGAAGGTATAGGATGTGCTATAATGAACAGACTTTTGAAATCTGCCGGATATAAGATTATAAAGGCTTGATAATAAATTAATTTTGTTGAAATTTGATATGAAAATAAGTTATTATTAAGTTAGAAATGTTTTCCTGCTTAAATAAAATAAGAAATATTAAAATTTAGTTAAAAAAACAACGAAGAATAAAAATTAACAATTAAGAAAAGTATTGCAACTTGTTTATTTTATGTAAACTTTAGTTATGTTTAATAATTAGAAAATAAATTATAATTAAAAAAAGTTGTGGTAGTTTATGAAAAATAATTGTATAATTATATCTAGATAGTTAAAAAAAAATCAATCATTTAAATAAAAAAATTTATATAGGAGAATTAGAAATGAAAATAGGTTTAGGATGTGACCATGGCGGTTACAATTTAAAATTAGAAATAATAAAACATTTAGAAGCAAAAGGAATAGAATGTGTAGATTATGGAACAAATAGTGCTGATGAATCAGTAGATTATCCAATCTATGGACAAAAAGTAGCAGAAGCAGTAATAGCAAAAGAAGTTGATTATGGAATAGTATGCTGTGGTACAGGAATAGGCATATCATTAGCAGCAAACAAAGTACCTGGAATAAGATGTGCTGTAGTATCTGATGTATTCTCAGCTAAAATGTCAAAGGCGCATAACAATGCAAATATGTTAGCTCTAGGAGAAAGAGTATTAGGAAAAGGTCTTGCTTTGGAATTAGTTGATACATGGATTAATACAGAATTCGAAGGCGATAGACATTTAAGAAGAGTCAATTTAATAGGTGACATAGAAAAGAAATACAACAAATAATAAAAACTAAAATAAAGAAATTAGTATAGGAGGCAAATAATGAGTAAAGTTATAGTTACAGATCATCCATTAATTCAACATAAATTAACTCTTATGAGACAAACAACAACAGGTTCAAAGGATTTTAGAGAATTATTGAGAGAAATATCAATGTTAATGGGGTATGAGGTAACGAGAAATTTACCGTTAGAAGAAATAGAAATAGAAACACCTATAACTACAACAAAGTCAAAAATCATATCTGGTAAAAAATTAGGAATAGTACCAATACTAAGAGCAGGTTTAGGAATGGTTGAAGGATTTGTAACATTAGTTCCAACAGCTAGAGTAGGTCATGTTGGTCTATATAGAGATCCAGAAACTTTAAAACCAGTTGAATATTATTGCAAATTACCACAAGATATTCAAGAAAGAGAAATGATAATTGTAGATCCAATGCTTGCAACAGGTGGTTCTGCTATAGCAGCTATAGATGTATTAAAGGCTAAAGGAGCAAAAAATATAAAATTAGTAAATTTAGTTGCAGCTCCAGAAGGTATACAAGAAGTACAAAAACATCATGATGATGTAGATATATTTGTAGCAGCGATAGATGAAAAATTAAATGATCATGGATATATAGTTCCAGGATTAGGTGATGCAGGAGATAGAATATTTGGTACTAAATAATTTAATAATAAGGGGGATCTATATTATATAGATCCTTATAAAATAATAGGGGCTAAGTATTCTGTATACATAATAAATAAAATATTTATTAGGAAAAGAGGATTAATTATGAGACCATCATGGGATGAATATTTTATGGAAATAGCAGAAATAGTGAAGAAACGTTCTACCTGTATTAGAAGACAAGTAGGTGCTGTTATAGTAAAGGACAAACAAATCTTAACAACAGGTTATAATGGTTCACCAAAAAAATTAAAACATTGTGAAGAAATAGGATGTAAAAGAGAGCAACTTAAAATCCCTTCAGGACAAAGACACGAGCTTTGTAGGGCATTACATGCAGAGCAAAACGCAATAATTCAAGCAGCTCATAATGGAATTAATATAAATGGCTCTACTCTGTACGTAACTACCAGACCATGTGTTATGTGCGCTAAAATGTGCATAAATGCTGGTATAGAAAAAATCGTTTACTTAGGTGACTATCCTGATGAGCTATCAAGTGAGATTTTAGAAGAGGCAGGAATAGAAGTTGTTAACTTTAAAAAATAACAATTAGATATCAAGATAGTAATAAACTAAAATAGTATATTAAATATACAAAAAATAATATTTATATAAAAAATAAATAAATATTTTTAATTAAATTTATTTATTTGTTTAAAAATATGGTAATATATTTAATAAAAATATATACATATTTTGTAAAATAAATTAAAAAGGTGTGTTTATATCATGAAAAACAGAAGTGTATTTAGCATAGTAGCAGAAATGGGATCTCTAATAACCCAGTTAGGTATAATCGTATTAGTTTGTATATTTGGATGTTTTTTTATAGGAAGATTTATAGATTCTAAATTAAATACAGACCCTATATTCATGGTTATATTTTTGGTATTAGGGATAGCCAGTGCATTTAACTCTGTATATAAAGTTCTTCGTAAATACACGAAAGGGAAGTGATTAGATGGATGTCAAGGTATCAAAAGAGGTTAAGGCGATTACAGTCGGTGTTCCTATATTTGATGTAGTGGCAATTGTAATATTACTAATTATATCAAAGTTTAGTTTTCCTATGCTTATAGGAATTATTTTTGGGAGTGTAATAGCTGTACTTAACTTTAGATTACTAGCATTGGCACTAGAAAAGGCAGTAGATTTACCACCAGGAAAGGCTCAAGCGTATACTGGTATTAGATATATGGTAAGGCTTACAATAACTGCTGCAGCACTTATTGTATCTGTTAGGAATCCTCATTTACATATAATAGGAACAGCAATAGGATTAATAAGTACTCAAGTTGTTATATTTATAAAAACATTAGTAACATCAAAATTTAAAAGAAAGGAGGTATAGTTGTGAAATACGCACAATGGATTATTACGTTTTCAAATGGTTTCCGCATAAGTGAGACTGTAGTTACAAGCTGGATAATAATGGCTTTCTTGATAATAGTATCACTTTTACTAACTAGAAACTTAAAAGTAGTTCCCACTAGCAAGGTTCAAATAATGTTAGAATATGGTGTGACTATGCTTAAGAATCTAGTTGAAGGTAATATGGGTAAGGACGTATTTAAAAAGATGCCAAATATGTTCTATTACATAGGCGCATTATTTTTATTCTTCCTATGTTCAAACTTAATTGGTTTACTTGGATTTAAATCTCCAACAACCGATGTTGATACTACACTTGGATGGGCATTAATTACTGTGTTCTTGATTTACTTCGAGGGTATGAAAGCAAAAGGACTTGCTTATTGGAAAGGATTATTGGAACCAGTTCCACTATTATTCCCTTTGAATATAGTTAGTGAATTTGCAACTCCAATATCACTTACATTCCGTCCATTTGGGAACATATTAGGTGGTACAGTAATTATGGGACTTCTTTACCAATTATTAGCGTTCATATCAACACTAATACCTAGCGTATCAATCCCATTCTTACAATTAGTAATACCAGTGCCTTTACATCTATACTTTGACTTGTTTTCAGGTTGCTTGCAAGCATTTATATTTGTAATGTTAACAATGGTATTTGTATCAAATGCAACAGAGTAGTAAGCTTAAAATTTAAAAAATTATCAATTTATCAAACTTATTAAAAAGAAAAATTTAAAATTTATATCTTTTAAGGAGGAATTTATTATGGAACAAGCATTAATGGTATTAGGATCTGCTATAGGAGCAGGAATCGCAGTTACATCAGGTATAGGTTCAGGGATAGGACAAGGATACGCAGCAGGTAAAGGTGCAGAAGCCGTTGCTAATCAACCAGAAGCTAAAGGGGATATAATCTCTACAATGCTTTTAGGGGCAGCAGTTGCAGAATCAACAGGTATATATGGTCTAGTTATAGCAATAATCCTTATATTTGCAAATCCATGGGTATAAAAAGTTATTTAAAAATATTTTTAAATTTACAATTGGGAGGTGTTTGGTCATCTCCTAAATGTAAGTTTTAGGGTTTGTCAAGAGGAGGAATAGTTATGGATTTCAAACCGGTAGTAATCATATCATGGGAATTATTATTCCAGATTATAAATACAGTTATACTATTCTTAGTATTGAAAAAAATATTATTTAAACCAGTTCTAAATATAATTGAAAAAAGAGAAAATATGATTCAAGAAGATTTAGCAGCAGGTGCAAAAGCTAAGAATGAAGGTATAGCTTTAAAGAAAGAATATGAAGAAAAAGTTAGCATAGCGAAAGAGGAAGGTAGAGAAATTATCAGACAGGCTACTGCTAGAGCCGAGGAAAAATCTAACCAAATAGTTTCTGATGCGCAAGCTGAAGCAGTAGCATTAAAAGCTAAAGCAAGCAAAGATATTGCTCAAGAAAAAGAACAAGCTATTGCTGAAATCAGAAATGACATATCAGATATAGCTATACTAGCAGCATCAAAAGTATTAGAAGAAGATATAGATAAATCTAAACATGAAGATTTAATCGAAAAATTTATAAAAGAGGTAGGGGAAGCTAAATGATAGATGTAATAGCTAACAGATACGCTGAAGCTCTATTTCAAATAGGTGAAGAAGAAAATAAAATTGACAACCTATATAATGAACTAAAAGAAGTATCTTCTCTAATAAGTGAAAATAAAGAATTAAACAATGTTATGAAGTCTCCATTAGTATCAAAGGCTGAAAAAATTCAATTAGTTGATGCGCTATTTGCAGGAAAAATAGACAACGACTTAAAGAATTTTTTCAAAGTTTTAATAGAAAAAGGAAGAATGAATTCTTTAAAATCAATAGAGACTACATATAAAGAATTGCTAAATGAAAAGAAAAATATCTTAGAAGGATATGTAATAAGTGCAATTCCAATGGATGATGTGAAAATAAAAGAGCTTGAAAGTGAGCTTTCTAAAAAATATAATAAAAATGTTACTTTAGAGAACAAAGTTGATGAAAGTGTCTTAGGTGGAGTCTTGGTAAGACTTGGAAATACTGAAATAGACGGAACAATAAAAACTCGTCTAGATGG
>NZ_JALEXO010000105.1 GCF_022780145.1 Intestinibacter sp. | reverse complement strand
ACAGCCCCAGGACCACCTGACATTATAGCTATAGCAATTCCCGCTATATTACCAGTACCGACACGTGATGCAGTACTTATACAGAATGCTTGGAATGAAGATATCTTACCGTCGGCCTTAGCCTCCTTGCCCATTCCATCGCCTAAAAGTCTGAACATTTCTCCAAAATATCTAAATTGAACAAATTTTGTTCTAAATGAGAAATATAAACCAAGTACAATTAATGCGATTACAAGGATATAAGTCCATAAAAAGTCATTAATTACTGTTACAAAACCATTTAAAGTTTCCATTAAATACCTCCTCAAAATAAAATAAAATTTATAACACATTAACATATATAAAAATATAATATATGTAATTTATATTTTGTATAAAATTAATTTGTAATTATAATATAGTCACAATAAACATTATAATGTAAATAAATAGTAAAAGCAATATGTAATATTAATTATCCTTTTTATTGAAAATATAATATTTTCTGAAAAATTATACGATACTTTTGAAAGTAAAATACTGTAAAAATTTTACGATAGACTTATAACCTAGAATAAAGCTTGTCAAGAGTAAGTGAGGCGAAAATAGGTAGTATTATAGCGTTTTATATAGTATATTTTTGTATAAGGATAGTAAAATTTATATGAAAGTTAGGACGAGCAGTTATGCAATAGATACTTGATTACTTGTAATATAAAAATAATTTTAAAAATATCTCCAGCCCAAAACATGACTGGAGATATTTTATTTTTTAATAATACTTAATAGATACGATTTTTCCCAATTGAACAAGCACCTTTTCAAGCTCACTAACTACATGAAGTCTAAGCTCTAGATCTCTCTGGAAAAAAGACTCAGCATTTGCTATATTAAGCGATCTTCCAACCAACAGCTCGATATGAGATGCGCTGTACAAAAGCTTAGCCATCTGAGAGGCACCGTCTTTTGATTTGAATATATCGTCATCCAAGCTCTTAGATAACTCCTGCAATCTCTCTATGGTCTTAGAAAGAGTAAGCACACCTTCTGTAACTAGGTCGATTCCCTGAATATAAGCTATAGGAGGAACCTCCTTGTCGTAAATCTCTGAGCTAGATTTTATCTCGACTCCTAGTTCTCTAGCCACTATTTGTGAGGTTGTACCGCCACAGACTATTTTTATGTCGGCGTTAGTTGTGAGCTCCTTCACCACCTTGGAGTCGTCCTCTTTGTTTGTCGGAGGTCCAGTGAAAAGCTTGACTTTTTTAGGTCTTGTAGCTTTTAATACGCATACAGTTGTGTCATCGCCCGGTTCAAGTAGATACATTTGGTTGCATACACCTAGCAGATCGTTTTTTATATCCATTGCAGACATTGAATCCCTAGTGTGCATTTTTAGGTATTTTGCGATGTCCTCCCATTTCCAGTTTTGGTTTAGGGCTTGTCCAGCACTTGCGTATAGAGCTCCATCGCTTACAAATACTAGTACGTCGTTTTCTTTTAAATCTATATTAGCCTCGCGAACCAGTTTTCCACAGATGTTTTTCTCCGTATAGTAAATTTTCTCGATTTGACCTCTTCTCAAGAAAAATGTCTCTGGACCGTCGAATTCTGCTATATATGCTTTATCGTCGTTTGTGATTTTCACTATAGTAAAAGTAGAGTAGGCTATTTGTTTTTCGGCATCTATAGGCAGTGTTTTGACGATTGTCTCGACAGTTTCTTCTATTGTAAGACCGTTTTTTATCATTGTAAGAGCTATTGTAGAGGTAAGAGTCGATAAAATATTTGCCTTTACGCCGCTACTTAGTCCATCGGATAAAACAGCGACACACATATCCTTACCTATATAAAATTCTACGTTGTCTCCACAAAGCTCTTCACCGTGTTTAATAAGACTACCTGATGCAAAATCTATAAAATTTTTCATCTTTAGTTACCTTCCTCATCTAAAATTAAATTTTTTAATTTTGTCAAAGTTACTTTTGTCTCAGCTGTTGTCTCTCCAAGTAAGCTGGCTATTTCCTGTGCTACAGTCATTTGCTTGTCGATTACCTGTTGAGCTATTTCCATAGTTTCTACCTTCATAGATTGAAGCTTTTGTTGGGCTCTTTCATCCTTAGTGATATCGACAGCAAGCCATAAGAACATTTGGTATTCTTCTAACCAGTATATAGTCTGTAGTATAGTAGAGTTTTTGTATTCTTCAAATGTTACTTTTTCATTTCTGACGTTTTTTCTGGATTTCTTGACATTCTCGAATTCCTCATCATCTAAGTACATACCTAGAGGCATTCCCTTTGCTTCGTCCTTTTCTATCCCAAAGAAGGCTTCGGCAGCTGGATTTAATTCTATAATAAATAAATTCTTATCTATAAGACCTATCAGATTAGGTGAGCATTCACATATTACATTAGACAGACTTTGGGCTCTATCTCTCATATAAGGCAAGCACATTGAAGGCTCTGAAAGCCCGTTAAATACAGCAATCGCCTTTTCTCTACATGTAGAGTAGCCACAGTTACCACAATTTAGCTCATCGTAGCGAGTCATTCTACCCATTGATTCTAAAATTTCTTGTATCTCAGCTTCAGTAGGTTGTTTTAATTTGACAGGCTTAGGTGGATATTCCTTATGCAGAAAAACGTCTAAAGCCATATCGGCATATGGGTTTGGCTCTGATTTATCCTTGAATAGCTCGTTGTATTTTGCTCTATTTTTTAATAAATCTCGTTTTACCTCTATGAAGCATCTGTCGTCTGTATTTAAATCTGAGCCGTATAAGCATCCGTGGTCACAGGCGTTCATTTCAAAGAAGGTATTTTCGAATTTGCCGTCCTTTATAGCGTTTAGGACGCTTTTACAATCGTCAATACCGTTTACGCATAAAACTGTTTTATGAGGATTTTTGCTTTCAATAAGCTTGGCAGTTTCTCCTGGCATCGGGAATAGTACCTTATCATTACATACAAGATCGAACGGCTCGATTTCTAGCTCGTCAAGATTTATATTTTCTATATTCATCCATTTTTGTAATTCGTAAAATGTTATAACCTCATCTGCACAAATTTCATTATTTGCATCGGTCTTTTTAGCTATACAAGGCTCTATAAATACGACTTTGTTGTCGCTTCCGTATTTACGCTTTAAAAAACGTCCATGGCTTATATATGGTGAAACTACAGGAATTAGACAGTCTGTTAATTCTGGATAATGCTTTTGAATAAGATGGTTGATTGAAGGACACATAGATGTAATGTAGTTTTGATCGTCATTTTTGTTTGCATAGGCGTTGTATATGTCAAAAATTGGTTTTGTGGTTATACTAGAATCCTCTACATGTGAAAAGCCTAATTTTCTAAGTGCTGCTGGTATTTTAAGACTTTTGTCGCCAAATGCAGCAGTAAAGCTAGGATCTATTGATGCAATTACCTTTTCACCTCTTTTGATTAAGCTTTTGACAGTGCTGAAGCTTGTTTTTTCAACTCTATAATGCTGTGGACACGCTTTAGTGCAGTTACCACAAAGGATGCATCTATCTTTGACTATGTCTGCTTGACCATCTTTTATAACTATAGCATCTACAGGACAGTATCTAACACATGCATAACATCCTCTACATCCGTTTTTAGAAAAATTAGAATTGGACATAAGATTTTCCTCCTTATAATAAATATTGAAATATTCCTCGATTAATGAGGAAATTATTTGAAATTTAATAAAATTATACTATATTTTAAAAATATTTACTATTATTTGATATTTAGTTTTATATATAGATATAGATTAATTTGAAATATTACAAAAATGTAACTGGTAAAAAATACAAAAACGGATTATTATATAAATATAAAAATGATATCAAAATAATATCATTATCATATATTTCTTCACCAATAGTCATTGATAAATTACAAGGAGGTGTGTACTTATGAGTGAAGTGAATTTAGCTAAACAGGAGAAATCCATTGAAGAAAAAGAGATAAACGCCATGAGTGGCTGGCTGGGTCTTTTTCTAGGGATATTGTTTATCCTAGCTTTTCCAGCAGGGATAGTTTTGACAGTTGTACTTGAAATAGTATGGCCTGTCTTTGTTGCGATAGTTTTATTAATAGCAGGAATACTTCTATTATGTGGTCTAAAAATAGTAAATCCAAATGAATCTATAGTATTCGTCTTATTTGGTAATTACTATGGAACACTTAAGAAACCAGGATTTTATTTTGTAAATCCATTCGTAACAGCGATAAATCCAACTTACGAACCTCAAGTAGCTAAGCTCGGCAAGCTAGGAGAAAAGGAATCAGACGAAGAAAGTTCAACTTCAAAAAATAAAAAAATATCTTTAAAGGCTATGACACTTAACAACCAAAAACAAAAGGTAAACGACGAGCTAGGAAATCCTATAATAATAGGAACTATAGTCATCTGGAAGGTCGTAAATCCTACAAAAGCTGTATTTAATGTAGAAAACTACAAGACATTTTTATCAATACAATGCGACTCAACTATAAGAAATGTTGCGAGACTTTATCCATATGATTCAGAAGACTCAGAGGATCACAAGGAAAAATCGCTTCGTGGAAGTAGCCAAGAGGTAGCAGATAAACTAAAAGAAGAGCTTCAAAAACGTGTAGAAATAGCAGGTATAGAAGTAGAAGAGGTCCGTATAACTCATTTATCTTATGCACCAGAGATTGCAGCGGCGATGCTACAACGTCAACAAGCAGAGGCAATAATAGCAGCTCGTAAGAAAATAGTAGAAGGGGCTGTCGGTATGGTTGAAATGGCGCTTAATTCTCTTAGCGAAAAGGAAGTCGTAGAGCTAGACGACGAGAGAAAGGCCGCTATGGTTAGCAATTTACTTGTGGTTTTATGTGGAAGTAAGGACGCCCAACCTATAGTAAATAGCGGTTCTATTTATTAATTATTATGGCTGAGAAAAAAGACAAGAGTAAAAAACAAATTTTGCTTAGGATTTCGCCAACTCTGTGGAATGAATTAGCTCAGTGGTCAGAGGATGAGTTTAGATCTATAAACGGTCAGATAGAGTACTTGCTCACAGAATGCGTCAAGGCGCGCAAGAAAAGCAAGAAAAAATCTACTTTAGATGAAGATGAGTAATATGGAAAAATATATTTTCTGTATTTATTTATAAAAGTGTAAAATTTTAATAATATTTTTAGGGGGAAGAGAAATGATTATAGTTACAACAGATCAAATACCAGGCAAAGAAATTAAAGAGGTTGTAGGAGTTGTTTCAGGTGGAACAGTTCAATCAAAGAACATAGGTAAAGATATTGGAGCAGGACTAAAAGGTCTAGTTGGTGGAGAAATGAAATCATACACTGCTATGATGGAGGAAGCTAGAGATATAGCTATGAAGAGATTAGTAGAAAAAGCTAGCAGTGCAGGAGCAAACGCTATAGTTGGAATGAGATTTATGACTTCTTCTATAGTACAAGGTGCTAGTGAAGTTATAGCTTATGGAACAGCAGTAGTAGTTGAATAGATTTTGATTTTATTGTAATAGTAAAGGCTATCAATTTGCAAATGGATTGATAGCCTTTTTTAAGTATTTCCAAAAACTAAAAAAGTCAGCTATGCCGGGCTGACTTTTAGATTCTAACTTTGGGGAAAGTAGAATATGTATTAATTCATATACGCTAAACATATGCCAAACTTAGTGTATATGTTTATTACATTTTTAAAATATTTTGTATTATCAATTTCTTGATTATTATTATAATGAAGTAATTTATTAGTGTCAATCGATTATTTTTGTCGGAATTTGTGGTAAAAATGATAAGTATTTTAGGAAAACGTATGATTATTTCAAACATATATAAATAGAAGAGATTACAAATTTATTTGTATACAGAATTCAATAAAAAACTTACAAAAGAAAAATAAAAAATTTACGAAAAAATAAAAGTAAATCAAATAAAAAAATTTTTATATAATTGTAAAATGTTAACATATAAAAAAGTCTTCATTTTAAAGATTATTAATATTTTTGAAATACATGACGGAAATTATAAAAAGACTAGATTTAAACCTAGTCTTTATCGTTTATTGTGATTTCTTTACTACTGAAGATTTTAATTTCATAGCGCCAAAACCGTCGATTTTGCACTCTATATCGTGACCATCAGATGGATCGTGTATTAATCTTATGTTTTTTACCTTAGTTCCTATTTTTATAGATGATGAGCTTCCCTTCACCTTAAGATCTTTTACTACAATTACAGAATCTCCGTCGCTTAAGACATTTCCATTTGCGTCTTTTATAATATTTTCATCAAATTCCATGTCGGCATTCCATTCGTAGCCACATTCAGGGCAGACTAAAAGAGAGCCGTCTTCATAAGTGTATTCTGAATTGCATTTTGGACAATTTGGTAAATTTTCCATTAAGTTTCCTCCTAAAATTTGTGATAGGTCTATATAATATCACATATTTGGTGTTACTTCAAATAGTCCTCGATAATTTTCCATTCTGATATCAGCTTATCCAGTGAAAATCTAGCATTTGCAGGGCTTGTAGATGGCAATTTTATCGCCTTCATGTTTGTAGATTTTTCACAGTATTTTCTGTATAAATCGTAGGATTTTCCTCCGTTGCAAAATATTTGCTTTATATTCGATTTGTATATTATTGAGTTAAAGTCGTTTACAACTACATTTTTTATACTGCTATCACTAGAGCCCTCTATTTCACAGCTGGCGATAACATCCCATACAGCTATGTTGTTTGTTAGCAGAAATTTCTTTTTTTCTTCTATAGAGATGGGTGTATCACAGCCTACAACTGCAGCTAGAGTTTTCCAAAATCTATTTTGTGGGTGATGGTAGAAAAATTGATTTTCTCTAGATTTTACAGATGGAAAAGAGCCTAAAATTAGAATTTTGGAGTTTTCGTCGTAAACTGGAGGTATCTCGTGTTTTACTTTTTCCATTACAATTAATCCTTTCTAATATGATGATATTTATATGATAGAAAACTATTTTTTTTATGTCAAGCTCGCCTATTATTAGAAATCTTAAAATAACAAATTGCAATTAAAATAACGATAAAATTATTTAAAATATATAACTTTGACAACTATTACTAAAATATTGTAAAATATACAAATGAATATACATACAAAAGTATATTAACGAAAAAATATTAGGAGAGATGAGTATGAGTATAAACAAAAATTACATTATAGCAAGTGCTATGATGGCGTCGGTGGCATTGCCGCTTGTGAATGTGTCTCAAGTAGAAGCAGCTGCTGATATGAGAACTGTTACGGCTTCATCGCTAAATTTTAGATCAGGGCCATCGACTAGTTATAGGATAATAGGTTCATTATATAAAGGACAAAAGGTAGAGTACATAAGTACATCAGGAGAATGGCTAAAAGTAAAATACAATGGAACTACAGGTTACGTTCACGGAGATTACGTGACTAAGAGTGATAATGTATCTAGCCAAGGGACTACTAAATACGTAAACGCGACAGTAGGTTTAAACGTGAGAAGTGGCCCAGGGACAAGCTATTCAAAATTAGGAAAACTGTCTTACAAGGAAAAGGTGACAGTGTTATCTACATCAGGAGAATGGTCAAAAATAAACTACAATGGAAAATCAGGATATGTACATAGCTCGTATTTACAAAATACAGTACCAGGCTCACAGACTTCACAACAGCCTGATACAAACCAAGGGACTACAAAATACGTAAATGCTACAGTAGGACTAAATGTAAGAAGTGGACCAGGGACAAGCTATTCAAAATTAGGAAAGCTATCTTACAAGGAAAAAGTTACAGTATTATCGACATCAAATGGCTGGTCAAAAATAAACTACAATAGAAAAACTGGATATGTAGATAGCTCGTATTTA
>NZ_JALEXO010000087.1 GCF_022780145.1 Intestinibacter sp. | reverse complement strand
GACATTACAGTGTTGCTTATATTTTCTATAGTTTCCTTTTTAACTAATCTTTGAATAAAATTTTTTAATAGTAATGCAGCTAAACTCGCTACAACAACTGTTACACTATTTACGATAACCCCTAATCCAAACATATTTCCTCCCATATTGTATTAATTATTTTAAATTTTTTTTGCTAAATCTATTATCTTCTTTGGATCCTTTGCAAAGTCTTCAAACGAATAATCAGTATACATCACGTGCTTTCCTAGAAATCTTTCATATCTATTTTTTTCTTTTTCCATTACTGAATTTCTCTTTTTATCGTGATTATTGACTACTAATATTTTTAGGTTGTCCTTTTGTCTGCTTGTCTGTACTCTTTTTAGCAAGTATTTTATATGCATATCTGCTTCAGGAAACGAATACCCACAAAATATCAAAACATCGCTATCTCTAAGTGCTTTTTCTGACTTATTCCAAACAGTACTTAAAAATACATTTGACATGTTTTTAAAGTAGGTTGGAGGTACTATTATTGGAACAGTTAATTCCCCACAGTTTAAGCATTCTGCCTGTTTGATATGCTCTATTATCCTCATTACTCCTCCTTCATACGGTGTTAGCGTTATACTGTTACAGATAGGACAATAAAGCCAATTTAGTGAGCCGTGAATTTTATATAGATTTACCATTTGCCCCTCTGGTTTCTTCCAAGAATTTTTGTTAAAATTAAAATTCGCGAAATCTATACCATAATTTAACATTATAGGCAAATTTTTTTCGTCATACAAACTTCCAATAGCATTATCTATATGTATATCGTAATTTGCGCTTATAAAATTAGTGTCACAGATTAAGCCCTCCTTCACTAAATTAGATACAAGCATCTTATGATAATTATTGCTAGAGCTACTGGCATTATTTAAGGTATAGGCAGTCAGCATTATCAAACACTGTCTTATATAAGATATACTTGTATTATTACTGTCATTGTAGCTCTCTGTTTTATAATGCTTAAATGATTCCCTTTTTTGCTCTGCTAAATCGAGTACTCCTAAAACCTCTTCAAATGTAGGAAAATTAATTTTGTCTACATCGTCGTTTATTACATCTATAAAAAATAAATCTTTAAAAAATTTTGCCAATTCTCTATTCATTTTTTTATTTTTGTCCTTTGGCAGTATATATTTAAAATAATGTGAAAACAATTCATTTTGTATAGGTAAATTTTCTGCTGCTGAAGCTCCTGCTCCTAAAAAAATAGTAATCTTCATGAATCCTTAAAACCCTCCAAAAATAAATTTACTTAGCAATTATAATTATACTACAATTAAAAGTAAAAAAATAACTCTTATTATATAATAATAGTTTTTATTTATTATTATCATAATAAGAGCAAATTATTTTTCTAGTTTTTTTATTTTTTATTTAATTTTTTTATGGCTTGAATAGCCTTTAGAGTTCCCATTTTTGAATGGTCAAAAGTAAGTCCTCCTTGGAAGTACACATTATATGGAGGTCTTATTGGAGCGTCTGCACTAAGTTCTATAGAAGATCCTTGTACAAATGCGCCTGCAGCCATTATTACTTCGTCCTCGTATCCTGGCATCGCCCATGGAACTGGTTTTACATGAGAATCTACTGGCGCTGCTTGTTGCACTCCTTGGCAGAAGCTTATTACTTCTTCGGCGTTGTGAAGCTTCACAACTTGTATTATGTCGCTTCTTAAATCGTCGTATTTAGGAAGGACTTCATATCCTAATTTTTCAAAAGCTCTAGCACAGAATATAGCTCCCATTACGGCTTGAGATGTAACATATGGTGCCATGAAAAAACCTTGAAGTACGTTTCTCGTAGTTCCAAATGTAAGTCCGCATTCCTTACCTATTCCAGGTGAAGTCAATCTATAAGATATAAGCTCTACTAAATCAGCTCTACCTGCTATATATCCTCCTGTTAGTGCTAATCCTCCTCCTGGATTTTTTATAAGTGAGCCCGCCATTATGTCAGCTCCTACTTCTGTAGGCTCTTTTGTATCTAAAAACTCGCCATAACAGTTGTCTACCATTACTATTATATCTTTATTTACAGATTTTACTACATCTATTGCTTCTTTTATATCTTGTATACTTAGAGATTTTCTCCATGAATATCCTTTAGATCTTTGTATCATTACTAATCTAGTTCTATCGTTGATTTTTTTCTTTATTCCTTCTAGGTCTATATTTCCATCTTCTAAGAAATCTACTTCATCGTAAGTAACTCCGTATTCTTTTAGAGATCCTTTTTCTTCTCTGATTCCGATTACTCCTTGTAGTGTGTCGTATGGAGTAGATGTTACTGATAGTATTTCATCTCCAGGTCTGACTAAACCCTGTACGCATAGGCTAAGTGCGTGTGTACCGTTTACTATTATCGGTCTAACTAGAGCATCCTCTGCGCCGAATACATTTGCGTAGATTTCTTCTACCTTTTCTCTACCTATGTCGTTGTAGCCGTATCCAGTAGTCCAGTTGAAATGGTTGTCCGCCAAATTAGCTTCTTGCATAGCCTTTAATACTTTGTATTGGTTAAATTCTCTGATTTCCTTTATTTCATCGAATTTTTCTTTTATGTCCTCCATTACTTCTTCAGATAACTTAAATGTCTCTTCGTCTAATTCATAAAATTCTTTTAATAATTCACTCGTTTCTTTTAGCATTTTCTTCTCCTATATTAATTTTTATTTTCTATAATCTATCTAATTTAATTTATATCTATAATTATCCAACATTTAAAATTTTAACACACTGTATTTTTTAGTTCAAGACAGAAAAAAAGGTACTTATGCAAATTAATAAATCATTATTAACTCACATAAGTACCTTTTTATTAATAGTACGAAATAAATTTTACTTCTTATATAAAATTATCTACTGTTTTGTTGATTTTGTAAATTTATATATTTACTTGGTACAATTGTTGAAACTGCGTGTTTGTATATCATATTTTGTTGTCTATTTTCACCTTCAAGTAATATGATATAGCTGTCAAATCCCTTTACATTACCTTTTACTTGTACACCATTCATTAAGAATATAGTAACTGGTATTCTTTCTTTTCTAGCATTATTTAAAAATAAATCTTGTAAGTTTAAAACTGTGTTTTTCATTTTTAAATGCCCTCCTTATATAGTTTTTTTATTAAATAGTTTAAAAATTTAAATATCTATTTACTATTATTTTATACAATTTTAAGTGAATTTTCAACATGATTGACGATATCTTCTTTTAATTTTTCCACATCTTGGTACTTATCTAAGTCAAACCATTTGGCATCTTGATATCGTTTAAACCAAGTTATTTGGCGCTTTGCATATCTTCTAGAATCTCTTTTGATTATTTCTACAGCTTCTTCGTAAGTATACTCGCCATCTAAATATTTTATGAGCTCTTTGTAGCCTATTCCTTGCATAGAGATCATGTCTTTTTTGTAGCCCATTTTTAAAAGGCCTTTTACTTCGTCTAAAAGTCCGTTTTCAAGCATTATGTCGACTCTTCTGTTGATTCTATCGTATAGGACTTCTCTATCTCTATTTAAAACTATTATTATAGGATTGTATTTTTCGTTGTATTTTAAATCTCTAGAAAAATCG
>NZ_JALEXO010000076.1 GCF_022780145.1 Intestinibacter sp. | reverse complement strand
GCTATTGATAAAACTGTAGCTCCTTTTGCTTTAGCTTCTCTTAACACAGAAAGTGTATCAGCAGTTTCACCAGATTGGCTAGCTAATATAACTAATGTGTTTTCATCCATGAATGGATCGCTGTATCTGAATTCTGAAGCTATGTCAGTTACTACAGGAACCTTTAAGAATCTTTCTACTGCATGTGCTCCAACAAGTCCTGCATTATAAGCAGTACCACAAGCTACTATATAGATTTTATTTATTTTTTCTAATTGTTCTTTAGTTATATCTATATCGTCTAATTTGATTTCACCATTTTCGTCTAATCTTCTCATTAGAGTATTCTTAGTACCTTCTGGTTGTTCATATATTTCTTTTATCATGAAATGGTCGTATCCGCCTTTAGATGCTGCTTCAACGTCCCAAGTTATTTCGTTTACTTTTTTGTCTACTACTTCTCTATTTTCGTTTAAAACTTGAACTTTGTCTGCTGTTATGTGAACATATTCACCATTTTCTAAGTAGTAAACCTTTCTTGTGTATTTTAATACTGCAGGTATATCAGATGCTATGAAGTTTTCTCCATCGCCTAATCCAACTATTAATGGACTGTCTTTTCTAACTGCTACTAATTCTTTGTCGTTATCTGTGCATATAACACCTAATGCATAAGCTCCTCTAAATCTAGCTGTAGCTTTGTAAACTGCATCTAAAAGATCGCCTTGGTAATATTTGCTTATCATATGAGCTGCTACTTCTGTATCTGTTTGAGATACAAAGTGGTATCCTTCAGCTTGTAATTCAGCTCTTAATTCTAAGTAGTTTTCTATTATACCATTGTGAACTACTGCTATAGTTTTATCTTCATTAAAATGAGGATGCGCATTTTCGTCTGATGGCACACCATGAGTAGCCCATCTTGTATGACCTATACCTAAATGTCCTTCTATTGGAGATTTTTGTAAATCTTCAGCAAGTACAGCTAATCTACCTTGGAATTTTCTTATTTCTAAGTTATCTTTTCCATTGTTTACTGCTACACCTGCAGAGTCATATCCTCTGTACTCTAATTTTGATAGTCCATCGACTAAAACATCTGTTGCTTGTCTGTTACCTAAGTATCCTACTATTCCACACATAATTTGTGTCCTCCTAAAAAATATTAATTTATATATTTTTAAGATTCGGGTCAATCCACATGGGTTTCTTTTTGTTTAATAAGATTACTCTTATACTTTGTAGAAATCCTTCGATGGTGGCACACCGCAGAGCATCCGCCGACATTTCGATTAACTCTGACCTCGTCAACTTAATTAAACAATTAAGTTCTGGCGCTTAAGTAAATCCCAGTTTTATTCTAGTATTTACAATTAACTTAAGATATATTCCTATGCTGTCATAAACATAATATTTTCTCAGACTTCATATCAATTATTCAGTTGTCAATATAAACATCGGGAGTAAAACTGCAATAAGACTGCAGTTTTACACCCTATTATTCTCAATTATTATTAAAATTTATGCAAATATTATTTAATGACCAGCATATTTACCTATTTAATATTTTTAATAAGTATTTTTCTCTTAAGATAATTTTTCTTTAATAAGATCTGCTAACCCTTGAGCTAACTCTCTTATTTGACCTTCATCTTTACCCTCTAACATAACTCTTACTAATGGTTGTGTTCCAGATGGTCTTATTAAGACTCTTCCTGTACCATCCATAAGCTTTTCAAGTCTTTCTATTTCAGCTCTTATTTCTTCATTTTCCATGTATTTGTTTTTTACTTCATTTTTAACTTCCACGTTTATTAAAACTTGTGGGTATGTTGTCATTAGAGCTGATAACTCTGATAAAGTTTTACCTTCTTCTTTTACAATTTTAGAAACGATTAATGAACTCAATGTTCCGTCTCCAGTAGTATTATAATCTAGGAAAATCATATGTCCTGATTGTTCTCCTCCTAAATTATATCCATGTTTTTTCATTTCTTCTATTACATATCTATCTCCAACATCTGTAATAGCTAATTTTATACCATATTCCTTAGCTGCTACATGAAGTCCCATATTGCTCATTGTAGTTACTACTAATGTATTGTCAGCTAGTTTATTTTTATTTTTAAGGTAAACAGCCCCTAAAACCATTATATGATCTCCATCTACAATTGCTCCTGTTTCATCTACTGCAATTAATCTGTCAGCATCTCCATCGTATGCAAGACCGAAATCAGCTTTATTTTCTACAACGGCTTTTTGAAGTCCTTCTGGATGAGTTGATCCACATTTATCGTTTATATTTTTACCATTAGGAGTAGTATTTATATCTATTACTTCAGCTCCTAATTCTTTGAAAACTGCTGGTGCAACCTTATAAGATGCTCCATTTGCACAGTCTAGTACTACTTTTAATCCTGTTAAATCTGCATTTACTATAGATTTTAAATAATCTACATAATCTTTTGTTGCTGTATGTTTGTGAATTCTTACACCAACTTTTTCACCTATAGGATTATAATCTATTTTTTCTATATTATCAATATATTTTTCTATTTTTAACTCTATTTCGTCGTCTAATTTAAACCCATCTTTGTTGAAAAACTTGATTCCATTGTCTTCCATAGGGTTGTGTGATGCAGATATTACAACACCACAATCAGCTCCATATTTTCTAGTTAAATATGCAACTCCTGGTGTAGGTATTACTCCAACTGTTATTACATCACATCCAACAGACATTAAACCAGCGATTAATGCTGCTTCTAACATATCTCCTGATTGTCTTGTATCCTTACCTACAACTACTTTTACTTTATATTCTGTATTAGTTAGAACATATCCTCCAGCTCTACCTAATTTATATGCTAAATCACAAGTAAGCTCTTTATTAGCTACTCCTCTTACTCCATCAGTTCCAAAATATTTTCTCATAAAAAGTCTCCTTCCAAATTGAAAACCTTAATAGTTATTATATCAATAAAATTTAAAAATCTTTCTTACAAATTATTAACATTTATTCTCATATTTAATAAAATTTATATTCTTATTTATAGACGTTTCAAGCGATTTCGTTCAAAATCGGAAAATTGTCATAGAATTATTTTAATACTTATAAAGAAAAAAGACAATAGATAACTTACCTATTGTCTTTTATTTGTTACTTTTTACATTTTAATTATCAATTAATATATTTTTTTTGAATTTAAACCTTATTTAGATGTGACATAGCTTGGGTCAATAGATATACTCTTGACCTCTGCATCTCTGTAAACAATCGGATATTGTTTGTCAGGACTAAAGCCCTCCTCTAAATCTATATATAATTTTAAATCATCTTTAGATATTTTTTGTGAATTCTTAGCGTATTTTAAAGTAACCTTTATAGTATCTGGAATGTCAAAATTATCAAGTGATATATTTTGATCGTTATTATTTAGTAAATTCAATTCATCCTTATAATATGTAAATGTATCTACTAAACTATTTTCTTTTGACATTTTTATAGTTACACTATCTTTGTCACAAGTAACTCCATTTGGAATTTGTAGTTTTATTACTTTACTATCTGATTCAAAATTATTGATATCAATAGTATTTGTATTTATAGAGTCTATATTATCTATATCAGCACTTTTTCCTTTTATTTTTATAACATCAGGGGATAAAATAAAATCCTCACCTTCAATCAAATCTGAACCAGAATTAGTGAATACAGGATTTATCTTAACTTCTTTCTGCTTTAAAAAAGATATTTCTGCGCTAACTTTGTCAAATTCTAAATTCACATCGCTTACTTTCTTCTTATCAGCATCCAATGCTTCTAATGTTAAATCTGTTGTATAAGTGCTAGAAGATTCCTTGTCGGCATTAAAGCTTGCTTGTATATATTTTACAGAATCTATCCTACTTCTAGGTCCTGAGATTTTAACCTTCTCATTTTTTAGTTTAACAGTATCCACATCATCCGCATAATCTCCAGTTATATTTACTGTTATATTTCTTTCTTCTTCTATTACTTTTTCCAAATTTATAACAATAGTATCTGATTTAAAATCTGTCGTAACCTTGTCGCTAGCACTTGCTCTTAGGTACAATTGATTTTGACCTTCTATTGGATGATTTACAGTACCGTAGACATTTATATTTTCTGCAGTTATCTTTTGTAAATCCGATAAATTCCCCTTAACATACACAGACGCAACTAAATCCTCATCTGGATCCACAACTAAATCTAAATCATTTATTTCATTTAAATTAGTTATAGTAATCGGTATGTCTTCATATAATTTTGTATCCTCTGGATCTACAACAGCCATGACATACATCCAAAGTACTATTGCACTTAATAAAGATATTATTTTTATTTTGGTATTTTTCTTTAATTTTTCTATCATTTGAATATACCACCTTTAAATAAAGTTTTCTCAGTTGAACTCTTTCTCAAATTATTTTTAAGGATATTTGACATTCTTTCTTTAGCGATATTTCTATATAATTTACCTGATTTCGCAATTGAAACCTCTCCTGTTTCCTCTGAAACAATTAAAGTCAAACAATCCGAAACCTCACTAATACCAACACCTGCTCTATGTCTAGTCCCTAGGTCCTTTGTTAAATCCTTACTTTGGCTTAACGGAAGAAAACACGCCGCAGCCTTTATCTTATAGTCCCTAATGACAACAGCTCCATCATGCAATGGCGTATTTGGTATAAATATATTTATCAATAATTGTCTAGAAACATCTCCATCTATAGTTGTCCCTGTATTGATTATATCTGATATTTTAGTTTCTCTCTCCATAATTATAAGAGCTCCTATTTTTTGTCTAGAAAGAGAATATAATGTTTCAACTATCTCTTCTATCATTTTATTAAGCTCTGCATCTTCTTCCTTTTTATTATTTTTTTCAAATAATTTAAAATTCGCTCTACCTATGTACTCAAATCCTGCTCTCAACTCAGGTTGGAATATTATACAGACAGCTATAACCCCTACCTCTATAGCATTTACTAAAATCCAGTAAAGAGTATGCAACTTAAACAAATCACTTATTTGGGTAGCCAATAGCAAAATTACTATTCCTTTAAAAACCTGCTCTGCTCTAGTATCCTTTATAAACATATATATTTTATAAAAAATATAAGCAACTATAGCTATATCCACAACATCGTATATACTCATTTTTAATATTATACTAATAAAACTATTAAAAAAATTATTTAAATCGGACATCACATCATCCTCCTATTTAATTAGCTTTTTTATACTATATATATATTCACATTTTTAGTTTTTCACTTTGTATTATACTATATTAATCTAACTATATACAAATTATACACAATTTTGTAAGAAAAACTTTATTTTAAAGTCTTTTAAACTTAACTTTTTTAAATCTAATAGTAAAATAACAATTTTTATATAAAAAAAAAGTCTCACTAATGTGAAACTTTTTCGATTGGTGAGCGCACAGGGATTCGAACCCCGGACACACGCCTTAGAAGGGCGTTGCTCTATCCAGCTGAGCTATGCACCCATATTTTATTGGAGCGGGAAACGAGATTCGAACTCGCGACTTCAACCTTGGCAAGGTTGCGCTCTACCACTGAACTATTCCCGCTAATTATGGCGACCTGGAAGGGACTCGAACCCTCGACCTCCAGCGTGACAGGCTGGCATTCTAACCAGCTGAACTACCAGGCCGCATTTATGGTGGGACCAACAGGGCTCGAACCTGTGACCCCCTGCTTGTAAGGCAGGTGCTCTCCCAGCTGAGCTATGATCCCATTTTATTGGTGACTCATAGGGGAATTGAACCCCTGTTACCGCCGTGAAAGGGCGGTGTCTTAACCGCTTGACCAATGAGCCATTTTACTGGTTGCGGAGGAAGGACTTGAACCTACGACCTTCGGGTTATGAGCCCGACGAGCTACCAACTGCTCCACTCCGCGACATTATACTTGTGTGGTGCCGAAGACCGGAATCGAACCGGTACGAGAGGTTAAGTCTCGCAGGATTTTAAGTCCTGTGCGTCTGCCAGTTCCGCCACTTCGGCAATCATTTGGCTCCAAGGGAGGGACTCGAACCCTCAGCCTATCGGTTAACAGCCGAGTGCTCCACCATTGAGCTACCTTGGAACATTACGTGGCTACGTCTTACTCTCCCAGGCGGTCACCCACCAAGTACCATCAGCGCTAAAGA
>NZ_JALEXO010000062.1 GCF_022780145.1 Intestinibacter sp. | reverse complement strand
TGATATGTTAAATTATATTATTTTAATATTAAGGTGTGGTTGGAGTTCCAGTGCCACCACCAGTTTCACCAGTACCACCGCCAGTTTCACCAGTACCACCGCCAGTTTCGCCAGTGCCACCACCGGTTTCACCAGTACCACCACCGGTTTCGCCAGTACCACCGCCAGTTTCGCCAGTGCCACCACCAGTTTCACCAGTACCACCGCCAGTTTCGCCAGTACCACCGGTTTCACCAGTATCGTTATTAGTAGGTGGGTTGTCTCCGTCACCAGCAGGTGTTTCATTAGGTGGTTGTTGTGTAGCTGTGCCAGTATTATTTTGTACAGGAGCTTGATAGCTACTTGTTCTAGTTGGAGAAGTTCCTTTTACAAAGGCTGCCTTAGAACCGTAAGTAGATATTCCGCCATCTGTTAAATTAATTTTGTAGAAGTTTATTCCAGCTGGGGCTTCAAAATCAATTACTTCTAGATTTTCATGTATAGGCTTCATAACACTAGCCCATAATGAAGCGGCTACAGGACTAGATCCCTCTACAGAACGCATTTTTATTACATTTCCATTAGCGTCTTTTCGACCTGGGTCATCTGCTATATAAGTAGCACCGACATAATATGGAGTATATCCGACAAACCATACACAGTATTTATTATTAGTAGTACCAGTTTTACCAGCAACAGGCATACTTCCTATAGAAGCATTAGAACCAGTACCTTCTGTAACTACTGCTTTAAGCATATCTGTCATTACATAAGCTACTTCTTCATCGACAACTCTGTGTTCTTCTGGATTAGCCTTTACAATTAATTCGCCACTATAAGTACTAACTGTAGTGAATACAGTAGGTTCTATATAAACACCACCATTAGCTAAAGCACCATAGGCTGCTGACATTTCAAGTGGAGAAATACCATAAGCCATACCTCCTAATGTTAAAGAAGGGAATGTTCTATCAGTAGTAGCAGAATTATTTGTTTTACTATCTACAACACTAGTTATACCAAAATTCTTAAGGTAATCTATCATTACATCTATACATTCATCGTAATCATCGCCTAAGCTTTCAGCGACTTTTACAGCAACTGTATTAGAAGATTTTGCCATACCTAAACGTAAACTCATATTTCCAGCACCTGCAGTAGTTGTAGATGGATTCCATTTTTGGTTTTTAGCAAATTTATATCCACCTCTAGCATCACTAAATACTGATGATTGAGTCATCTCCAATGTATCTATAGCAGGTGTATAGATAGAAAGTGGTTTAATTGCAGAACCTGGTTGAGAAGGGCTAGTAGCTCTATTTAATGTTCTCTTACCTTTTACATTTCTACCACCGATTAGAGATTTAATTTGACCATTATGGTAGTCCATTATAACCATGGCAGATTGTGGTTGCATTATACCATTTACATCAGTACCAGAGTTTACAGGGAAGTTGGAACTATTATTATATTGTGATTCAAGCTCAGCTTGCATATTAGAATCTATAGTAGTTTGGATTTGTAAACCACCATTATAATATAAGTTATTAGCTTCTTCTCGAGTGTATCCTTGATCTTTTAAGGCTTCTATAACTTCTTCATATACATAATCTTCAACTGTAGAAACTATAGTTTCGATAGATTTAGGTATTTCTATTTTAACATTTGCTGCATCAATACATGCTTGGTCGTATTCACTTTGAGATATATACTCATTTTCTAGCATTTTCTTAAGGACTGTTCTAGCTCTACCGACAGCATTTTCGTTTAATACAGCTTTTCTAACTACCATAGTACCCTTCTTTAGTTGGATATATGTATCGTAGTCAGTAATCAAGCCCCAAGAATATAATTTATCTATCATATTTAATTCTACTTGAGTAGGATCGTCAAATCCATCATTTGAAGTATGAGAATAAAATAATAATTTGTTTTCTAAATCGGATCTTTGTTCAGAACCATCTAACTTAATTTTAGTATAAGGCGCATATCTTGATGGGTTATTTGTTGCACCAACTAACATAGCTGCTTCAGGTAATGTAAGCTTTTCAGCTGCTTTGTTGAAATACCCTTGTGAAGCGGCTTCAATTCCATAAAAACTATTACCTACAAACATGTTGTTTAAGTATGTAAGCAAGATATCGTCTTTGGTTACAGTTTTACTCATTTCGTAAGCGTAGTAAATATCCTTTATTTTACGAGTTAGGGTTTGATCTTGAGAGGTTAAAAGTAGTTTTGAGACCTGCATAGGTATTGTACTACCACCTTGTTTTTGTCCAAGGAGAGTTTTTACAACAGATCTAAATAGACCTTTTATATCGACACCGTTATGTTCATAAAATCTGGCATCTTCAATCGATATAAGGGCTTTTTTAACAGTTTCATTATTTAACTTCTTAAGAGGCTCCTTTTTATCTCCTGTTTCAGCTTCTGCCAAAGTACCACCATCTGCGTATTTTAAGACAGTTTTACTGTAAGTTTTTTGATCAAGTACACCTTTAGTAACTACAGCGGTATCTCTTAAAGATGAGAAAACTAGTGCTGAACCGACAGCAACACCTGTTACCAACATAAATAAAATTAGTATACCAAAAATTTTAATTTTACTTCTTTTTCTGTGCTTTTTAGGTTTTGATGAAACTTTTTTATAATCATTTTTAGATGTGTTTTTAGTTACATCAGTTTTGGAAGAACTAACTTTTCTTCTTCTGATTTTATTTTTATCATCATTATCTCTGCTCATTATATACCTCCTTACTTAATGCATAATTATAACATATTTTAAGTGCTTTTTATAGTTAATAAAAATTTGTAAGAAATACGTAAGTAAATATACCTCCCCTTATTATATAATTATATCCTTAAAATACTAAATTCAACAATAATAATTAATATTATTAAGTGATATCTAATTGGTAGCTAAAAAAGAATAAGGATTTTTTTACTTCTATAAAATAAATATGTATAGGCTTATATTTGTTATGACTACTAAAAATAATCTCTGAAATATATACAGAGATTATTTTTAGATATTTTGTTTTTACAGCATCCATTTTATATAAACGCCATATCCTACTTCAGGATTGTTTTCTAGGGCATGGGATATAGCTCCTATTATTTTACCATTTTGGACAATTGGCGTACCGCTCATACCTTGGACAATTCCTCCAGTTTCTTTTAATAAATTTTTATCTGTAATTTTTATTTTAAATGTTTTAGGTGCTGGAGAATATTGATTTTCAATTTTTAATATTTCAATATCGTATTTTATGCATTTATTTTGTGTATTTTGCAATATTATTTGTGCTTTTCCTAATTTTACTTCGTCTAAATCAGCTACTTTATATTTATCTTCATAAGAAAAATCTATGTTTTTAGTAAAGCCTTTTATTCCGTATTCTGTGTTTTTATTAAAATTACCAATTATATAATTTTTATTAGCATTTATACATCCTACGCTTCCTCGAGATGATTTTTCTATATCTAAATTTGTGGTTGTAGAGATACTACCGTATTTAATTGGTATTTGCTTTGTATTTCCTATATTTATGGAGTGCCCTACAGCCCCAAATTCGTTATTTTCAGGATTTATATACGTTAAAGTCGCAAATCCTGAGATGGCGTTGTTGAAGTTGATTTTTTTCAGAGCTTCTCTGTTGCAAATTACGTTTTTTATTTGATTTCCTCTTTTGATTTTAATTTTAAAATTCTCATCAGATGAAGAAAAAAATACATCCGATAGCTGACAAAAATCTTTTATTGGAATTTCCTGTGCTTCTAGTATTAAATCACCGCTTTTTAATGGACAGCCTTTAACTTCATTTCTTACAATTAAATTTTCTAGCTCTCCATCTATCTGTATTACTTTTCCAATAGGTATTAAATATTTTTCGTCGTTTTTTTCAAATGAATATGCATAATTTACACTATTCATGAAAAAATATAGTAAAAGGATAGTACAAATTAAAAATAAATTATTTAAGTTACACCATTTTGTTTTTTTACTGAAAGCTTTAGTTTTCAAACTTGTAAACACCTTCTTTCTTTAGTTTTGTTGGTGCTTTAATATTATATTTTGCAAAAGTTATTTTTTAATGCTTGGAAATCAACTTCAAGGTAACCGTAGATTTCATAAATAAACAGAGCATAAATATCGATTATTGAAATAAACTAAAATAAAAATAAAAAGAAATAAAATTTTAAGTATCTTTGATTTTATTTCTTTTTAATCTTTCTTTTAACTATTTTTTTTGAACATCTTTTTCGTTTTGGAGATTTTGATTTGTTATCAGGTGAGGTGACTGCAACATCTGGCACGGGAGGGACGAATATTTCTTCTTCTCCAGTGTTACAGCTTTGAACTGCTGTAATCAGTGCTAATTCATCTGATAAAACAGCAAAAAAAGTAGACAGTATATTTAAATCAATTTGTGATAATTCTTCTCCCAATGCAATTGCTAGAGTAGAAGCTAAAACTATGTAATCAGTAGATGAGAAGTAGCATAATTTTGATTGAGTTTGTTCGTTTGTATTATTGCTTTGAGAATTTGTATTGTTATTTTGAGATTGTTCATTATTTTTTGTGTCACAATTTCTTTTTTTATTTTTCAAGAGTTATCACCTCTATAAAATTTTATGTATATAAATATATATGAGAAATTAAATAGTTAAATGAAAATTAAAATATCGAGGAGTGTCGTATGAGAAAATATAAATTTTTAATTGTTTTTATATTAATAGCTGGAATTATAATAATTGCAAAATCAAATCAAACTAAAAATTTAGTGAATTTTGTTTCAAACTTAAATACAGTAACTATAAAACAAAATGAAAAATACACTATTTGTATAGATCCAGGTCATCAATTAAAGGGTGACTCAGATACAGAGCAAATGGCACCGGATTCAGGTTCATATAAAGCAAGAGTATCATCTGGAACAGCAGGAATAGCTACCAAAAAGCCAGAATACGAATTAAATTTAGAGGCATCTTTAAAATTAAAGCATATATTAGAAAGCAGAGGATATAAAGTTTTGATGACTAGAGAGAGTCATGATGTAAATATCAGCAATATGGAGAGGGCAATATTTGCCAATGAAAATAATGCTGATATGGTGGTTAGAATTCATGCTGATGGTTCTAATGATTCAGGAGTTACAGGAGCTTGTATCTTGATACCTTCAAAGGATGGTCAGTATACTTCAGGCATTTTTAGTGATAGCTCTGAGTGTGCTAAGTACGTAAATGAGAATATGAAAAATAACGGATTTAAAGTAAATGGAATATTCGAGAGAAGTGATTTGACTGGATTTAACTGGTCTAAGGTTCCTGTTGTCTTAGTTGAAATGGGATTTATGAGTAATTACACAGAAGATCAAAACATGGCTAGTCCACAATACCAAGAAAAAATGATGAAGTGTATTGCAGATGGATTAGATCAATATTTTAAAAATAAAAAATAAGGTGATATCATGACAAAAATATGGGGGAAAAGTAATAGGGCTTTAGAGAAAACATTTAATATTATAGGACCGATTAAAAATAAATTTTTAAAGCCAGATTGCAGAGTACATTTATTTATACAAGAAAATGCTATGAATAGTCTATGGTTCAATGAATATTATGAGGTCTACGAATTTTTTTATAAATATACAAACATAATAAATCAAGGTATTGTATGGGCTGATCAAGACTTAAAATCTTATTGCCATTTTTTTAATGCAAATACTAATAAGGGGCTTCCAGGTATGGAGGATAATGCTCTTACTTTGGCTATAAAATATTATAAATACTCTACAGCTTATTTTTATGAAAATAACATGGAGCTAGCTATGTTTTACTTAGGAGCAGTTTGTCATTTGATACAAGATGTAAATGTACCACAGCATGCTATGGGATATTTGTTGAATAACCATATGCAGTTTGAGAACTATGTAAAACAGAATTATTTAAAAATAAATAGATTTAAAACATATGATGAACCGATTTTTTTTGATAATATAGAGAGCTATATAAAGTTTAATTCTTTAAATGCTATCAAGACCGCTCATATGTATAAAAACATAAAAAATCTAAACATAAAATTTTATTTAATTGCAGAAAAATCCTTGAAATTATCACAGAGAACGACAGCTGGGTTTATGATTTTGTATTTTAAAAATACATATATGCAAAACCCCAAAAATCAAATATAATAGTATAGATATGAACAAATAAAATTTTATGAGAGGTGAATAGATGCTAGTAGTAGAAAATGTTAGTCATGGTTTCGGAGCGAGAACAATACTAGAAAATGTTTCTTTCAGACTTAAAAAGGGAGAGCATATAGCCCTTGTAGGTGCCAATGGAGAAGGAAAATCTAGTTTCTTAAATATAATAACAAAAAAATTAATGCCAGATGCAGGTAATATCAAATGGTCATCAAGAGCGACAGTAGGATATTTAGATCAACATGCGGTTTTGCAAAAGGGTATGACTATAAAGGACGTACTTAGAGATGCCTTCAAGCATATGTTTGATTTAGAACAAGAAATGCTAAAAATGTACGATCAAATGGCAGATGCGGACGAGGATCAAATGAGCAAGCTTCTTGAAGAAACAGCAGAAATACAAACAATACTTGAAAACAGCGGATTTTATATAATAGATGCCAAGATTCAAGAGGTAGCAAATGGTTTAGGATTAGGCGAAATAGGACTTGATAGAGATGTAACTGATTTAAGTGGTGGTCAAAGAACAAAGGTACTTCTTACTAAATTATTATTAGAAAGTCCAACAATACTAATACTTGACGAACCTACAAACTACCTAGACGAGGAGCATATAGTATGGCTTACAAAATATTTACAAGAATACGAAAACAGCTTTATTCTTGTATCGCATGATGTTGATTTTATAAACAATACATGTAACGTAATCTACCATATAGAAAATGCTACTCTTACAAGATATAAAGGAAATTACGACGAATTTGTAAGACTTAGAGATATCAAGAAAAGACAAGAAGAAAGTGCTTACGAAAAACAAGTTGAAGAGAGAAAGAAGCTTGAAGATTTCGTAGCTAGAAATAAAGCAAGGGTTGCAACTAGAGGTATGGCGAACTCAAGACAAAAAATACTTGATAAGATGGAAATCTTAGAAAGACCAAAAGAAAAAATAAAACCTCAATTTGCATTTAGAAATGCAAGAGCTGCAGCTAGAATAATATTTGAAACAAAGGACTTAGTATTAGGATATAACGAGCCTCTAACTAAGCCTCTAAACTTCCAACTAGAAAGAGGACAAAAGATAGCTCTAAAAGGTATGAATGGTATAGGAAAATCAACACTTTTAAAGACTTTACTTGGAATTATAAAGCCATTTGAAGGAGAAGTTGAGCTAGGAGATTATTTAGAGGTTGGATATTTTGAACAAGAAAGCTCTATGGAAAATTACAATACAGCTCTAGAAGATGTATGGCAAGAATATCCAGCCTTGACTAACTACGAAGTTAGACAAGCTTTAGCTAAATGTGGACTTACTAACGAACATATAACAAGCCAAGTTAGAGTTCTAAGTGGGGGAGAAGCAGCTAAGGTTAGATTATGTAAATTAATGCTAAAGGACATAAATTTCTTAGTGCTAGACGAACCTACAAACCACTTAGATGTGGAAGCAAAGGACGAATTAAAGAATGCTATCAAGGAATTTAAAGGAACTGTGCTTTTAGTTTGCCATGAGCCTGAATTCTACGGAGATATAGTAGATGATGTTTGGAATATAGAAGATTTTACTACAAAAATAGTTTAATATCAGTGATACTTACATCGAAAAATGAGTAAACTGAAGGGGGATGATAACTATTGAATAAGTTATCAAACATTGTTGTATCTCTATGCTTAGCGTTGGCGATGATAGGAGCATCAGTTATTATAACTCTAAATATAAGAGATATTTACTATAATGATATAGATAAACTAAATATAGAGTCTATGAGTGGATTATCAAGGGAGGAAATTATAGAAAACTACGATTATTTAATCGACTATAATTTAAGCTCAAATGTAGGCGAATTTAAATTACCAACTCTTACTTCGTCTAAGCCTGGAAAAATTCACTTTGAAGAGGTTAGAGATATATTTCAAAATGTAAAATTACTTACTATAATTTGTGGAGTGATAGCTATTATAGGAGGTATTTTACAGATTAGAAAAAGAGATTTTAAATTTTTAAGAAATTCATCGATATTAATAATAATACTGCCAGTGCTGCTGGCGATTCCAATAGCTATAAATTTTAATGCTTGTTTTATATTATTTCATAAAATAATGTTTAGCAATGATTATTGGATTTTCGATCCACAGCTAGATCCAGTTATTAATATGTTGCCAGAAGAATTTTTTATGCATATGGGAATTACAATTTTAATTATTATGTTGATTGTGAGTATAATACTACAATTGTTATATAGATTATTGAAAAAAATAAATTTCCAAAATTAAAAAAGATTGAAACGAAATAAAATAAATGATATGATTGATTTATCAAGTTAAGACTGAAACAAAAACTATGAGACGAAAAAATATGAGTTAGAAGGTGCAAATCCATCTAACTCATATTTTTTTATTCATTATCTAGTTTTGTTATTTCTACAATATCTTGAAATTTTCCGATGATATAATCGTAATTATCCCTTTTATGTGGAAGAGTGCAATTTGTACAATCTTTTATACCTTTTTCTGTGTATCTAAAATTACCACCACATTTATCTTTCAAAGCATATAAAGGACAATAGCAGAATAAACAGTTAAAATTTTCTGGGTCATTTGTTTTATGACATGGAAAATACTCACACTTATTATTATTAAAAAATCTGTAACTCAATTTAATCTTTCCTCCAAAATTTATAATTTAATATGAGATAATTTTATTATACTATTTTGACTTAATTTATTATACTTATAATATAGAAATTTTTAAGGAGAGCGCCTATGAATGATTTTAGAGAAGCTTCGACTATGGAGTTGTTTTTTAGTATAACGACAGACTTTAAAATTAAAATGAAAAGGTTTGAAGAGCTATTTAAAGAGCAAGTGTTAAAAATGACTTCAAAGCCAGAGAATAAAGATATAAGAAAAGAATTAAAAAATGAAAAGGATTTTAAAATTGCAAATAAAAAAATGAAGAAATTAACAGTTTTAGAATTAGAAAAACAAGCAGAAGAAGGCGATGTAGAATCACAATTTTGTTTGGGAAATTATTATTTTATTTTAGATAAGGAAAGTGATAACGAGGAAAATAATAAAAAAGCATTTAAATGGTATAAAAAAGCGGCAGAAAATGGATTATCTGAAGCACAATATAATTTAGCGAATTTCTACATGAATGGCCTGGGAACAGACGAAAGTCAAGAAAAAGCCTTTGAATGGTATAAAAAAGCAGCAGAACAAGGTCATATAGAATCGAATCTTTGTCTTGCTATTTGCTATGAACAAGGGATAGGAACAGATGTAGATGAAGAAAAAGCCTTTAATATAGCAAAATCAATAGAGGATAAAAATAATCCCAGTATAGAGTATTGTCTAGGTGTTTACTATGAACAGGGCATAGGAACAGATATAGATCTTGAAAAAGCATTTGATTGTTATAAAAATTGTGCTAATAAAGGATATGATAAGGGACAGCTTAGAGTAGCCTATTGCTATGAAAATGGGATAGGAGTAAAACAGGATTACAAAAAAGCATTTAACAGATATAAAAAAGCCATGAGCAATGGAAATGAAGACGCTAAGTATTTAGTGGGACATTGCTACGAAGAAGGAATTGGAACAAATGTAGATTATAAAAAGGCTTTTTCAATATATGAAGAACTATACTACATGGATCATGAGGATGGAACTTTTAAACTAGCTCAGTGTTATGAAAATGGTATAGGGACAGATGTAGATAAGGAAGAGGCTTTTAAATTATATAATGAGCTGGCGAGTATAGATAACGAGGATGCTAAATTTTATCTAGCACAATGCAATGAAATAAGCCGTAAAAATAATGATGCCAAAGACGATTATATAGAAGAAAGTTGTATAGAATACGATGAAGAAGAGATAGACCAAGAATTTGATGAATCTATAGATACAGAGTACGATATAAGTCTAGATAAGATGGACGAAATGCGAGAAGATGATTACGATACTGATGTGATAGCAGAGGTAGAAGATGACATTGAGCTAGAAGATGATATCTTGTTTAGTGATGACTTAAATATAAATGTATTTTTAGAGCAAACTATATTTAAACAGGTTACTGATAAAAATCTAGAAAGTGATTTGAAAAAATTAATAGTTAAAATTGATAAATGTCTAAATTCAACAAATGGAGCTTTAAATTTCAAGAGTCTAGGTTTTAAAAAATACGAAGGTGTAAATAATAAAATCTATGGATTCGATTTTAATAATAAGGTAAACGACAGCGATAGAATAATAGCCTGTTTTGTAGAGGATTACGCAAAGAAAAATGAGTTTGATTTTGAAAGATATATTAATAGCGATAATAAGGATAAACAAGGCATTATATTATTTTCAATAGCAAAACACAACGACCAAGAGAGAGAAGCTCTAAAGGTATCAAAAAAAATCAACAGTAATTTCTATAAAGAAGATAAATTTAAAAGCTTAAATAAAAATAAAGGTAAGAAGACAATGCTTAGAACAGTTGCCTCTGACAACAATATGCAAGAAAATAATATGACATTTAGATCTATGAACTTCAACGACAAAGAAATCATATATCAAGAGGTATTGACTAAGGAGCAGGCAAAAAATATAAATTCATTTATACAAAAATCAGAGCCATTTATATTATCTGGAATCGCTGGAAGTGGTAAAACATTATCGACTATAAGTTTAATTCCAGATATGGTAGAAAAAATCAAAAACAACGGTACAACAGATAAAATACTATACGTTACTTTTTCTAACAACCTAAAGGAATATGTAAAATCAAAGGTCATGGAGAGTTACTATGAGTTAAATGAATATGTAGACATAAGAACGTTTGAGGATATATGTACAGAAATTAATTATAAATACAACAACAAAAAAATAGACAGATCGAAAATAATAACTCAAAATTCCTACGATAAAAGCTTTACAAAGTTTTTAAACTGGTTGTATAGAACTTCTAGGGACAATAATATTTTAAAATTTATCAAAAAATACGAAAATGAAAAAAATATTATATACAGTGAAATATTCGGAATACTAAAGGGCTCTATGTATGTCGATTGGGATAGGAAGGAATCTAACATAGTAAAATCAGAATATTACATAAAAAGAAGTAAAAAAATAGTAGAGGACTATAAAATCTTCTCTGAAGATGATAGAGAGGCTATTTACTCTATAACTGAGAAATACAATGATTGGCTAGTTGAAAATGGATATTACGATATAAATGATATAGCATTTGAATTACAGAGTTTAATACAAGAAAAATCTATAAGCTACGAATACGTAGTAATAGACGAGGTTCAAGATTTTACAGAGGTTCAAATATATATGTTGTTTTTATTGGCTAAAGAACAAGAAATTTACGGCAAAAATAAAACTAGAAAGATTTTATTAGCCGGAGATCCAAATCAAATTATCAATCCTACTTTCTTTAAAATAGGTAGACTTACAAAGCTATTTTATCTATATGGATATAAATACGAGGTGCAAAGACTTAACGAAAACTTCAGAAATTCCATAAATATAATGAAGATGAATAATATAGTAAATGGAATCATCAACGAAAAACTTCCTGCGAGAAAAGAAGAAGATAGACAAGATGAAGTTACTAAAAACAATAAATCTGGAATAATAGAACAGCTCAAAGCTACAGAGAATAATCTAAAAATCGTATTTAGAGAAATAGATGCTTCTGCAAAGGTTGCACTTATAGTATCTGATGATGAACGCAAGGAATACCTAAAGGAAAAATACGACTGCAAAAGTGCGTTTACAATATCAGAGTTTAAGGGTAAGGAATTCGACAATATAATAGCTTATAATATACTATCTGATTACGCTGATATTTACGAAGAAATATATAAAAAGGAAGATATAAAGGAAGGTCACTACAGCTATTATTTCAATAGATTTTATGTTTCGATAACTAGAGCTAACTACAACTTAGTTTTAATAGAAGAAAAAGAAACGCAAATACTAAATGAAATCAAAGAAAAGCTAGGCGATGACTTGAAATATATTGAAAGCATAAGTTGTTTTAAGGATTTGAATTTAGGAGAGATAGTTGGAGACAGTATAGATTTATTTAATCTAGGTATGAAGTTCTTCAATGATGAAAAATATTCAGTGGCTAAAAATTACTTCATTAGAAGTGTAGAGCCGAATTCAAATAAATTGGCGGATTTATGTGACTTATTTGAAGAGGATGGCAATTACGAAGAGAGAGGAGATAAGTTATTTGAAATAGGCGAATACAAGTTGGCTCAAGGATATTATCAAAAAGCCTATGAGTTTTCGAAATTTGCTATTATGTACTTGTATATAGATAGCTTATCTTATGAAAAGCAGCTTAAGGAGTTTTATAATTGTCTAGAAAAAGAAAATATAGATTTTAGCGATTTATACGATGAATATTCATCTAAATTCGATAAGCTAAATGATATTTTAAGACATAAAATATTTAAAACAGAAAAATTGCAATCAGAAATTCAAGAAAAAATGAACAGCATAAATAAAATGATAAAAAATATAAACAGCAAGTTTAACTAAAAATGGGGAGAAGAATTATGGCAAATAATGAAATAAATACAAAAGGTATAATAAATTCAATAGATAGTTTTAATGAAAATAGTCAAAAGATATGTGCTTCATTAAATGGCTTAGAAACTAGTTTGAATGAGTTTAATAAATCTATATCTAAGTTAGATGATTTAAAGGAGATAGACTTAACTAAGAAAAAAATAGATGAATTAAAAACGTATAAGGATAAGGTGACGAGCACGATAGAAGGCTTAAAGACAATAGATGAGGATTTGTCTGGTATAGAAAATTTAATTGAAACTATTTCAAAGTTTAGTGAAGAAATTCAATCTGTTATGAAAAACAGCAATGCAATAAGTTTTAGCAATGTATCAAAAAATGTAAGAGACTTAGACAAGAAAATAACTGCCTTTAATAAAAAGATTGATACATTTGTCCAAAGTGAATTGTTAAAAAAAATGGATGCACAATATGAAGCATTGACTGAGCATTTTAACACTGCATTAGAAAAACAACAAAAGACTATAGAGTCAATGGAAGAAAAGTTAAGCCAAATTGAAACACAAAGCGGACAAATGGTTAAATTCGCACCAGCAAAAATCGACTCATCAAAAATAGCTTTTGATGGATTTGACAATATTGAAAATATGTTTAAAGATTTCATAGAAGAGATTATAGTACAATATACTAAAGCAGAACCTTCGAAAGCTAATATATACCGCGAATTTAGTGAAAATGTATTAAAAGCATTATCCGATGAAGGTGAATTAGAAGCAAGCTACATATTAGGTCAAAGATACTACGAAGCAGGTCAAATAGACATGGCGGTAGTTGAATACGAAAAGCTTGTCGATGGCGGAGATGATAGATGCAAGGATAGATTAATTGAAATCTACAAAGAAAAATCAAATGAAGGAAATGCCCTATATCAAGAAAAATTAGGATTTGAATTATATAGAGGCAAAATAATCGAAAAAGATGTAGATGAAGCAATTAAGCTATTAGAAAAAGCCGAACGCAACGGAAGTCCTAACAGTAAAAAGTATTTAGAATTAATAAGATTGAAATAATATTGAGATAGATTAAAGGGAGTATAGACGATTTTATTTATACTTCCTTTGTTTTGTTAATGTATAATTTGAATGAATATAAACTAAATTAAAAAAATACATATAAAACTTATGGTTTAATGATATAATTATTAGGATATAATAGGACTGAAAATATAAATACGCTTAATTTATAAAAATAACTAAAAAGAGGTGATTTCGTGGAAGAAAATCAAAAAGAAAAGGCGCTTTTAGTAGGCCTTAATATAACAACTAATGTGAAAAAAATCGACGATATTGATATAAATGAATCTATGCAGGAGTTAAAGGAACTAGTAAAGGCAGCTGGTGCAGAAGTAGTAGGATCTGTAATTCAAAATAGACCAACTAGAGATGCTGCTTATTTCATAGGAAAGGGTAAGGTAGAAGAAATAAGAGATTATTGCTATGCCCTTGGTGCTACTATGGTAGTTTTCAATGATGAATTATCCGGAGCGCATATGAGAAATATAGAGGATCTTATAGGCTTAAAAATAATAGACAGAACTGCCTTGATACTAGATATATTCGCACAGAGAGCTCTAAGTAAGGAAGGTAAGCTACAAGTCGAGCTTGCTCAGTTGAAATACAGACTTCCAAGACTTTACGGAATGGGTGGAGCGATGAGTAGAACTGGTGCAGGTATAGGAACTAGAGGACCAGGTGAACAAAAGCTAGAAATAGACAAAAGACATATTTTAAATAGAGCAGCAGATATAAGACGCGAGCTTAAAGAAGTAAAGCAAAACAGAGAAACTCAAAGAGTTCAACGTTTAAAATCAAATATTCCAATAGTTGCGCTTGTCGGATATACTAATGCAGGAAAATCTACTTTATTAAACGAACTAATAAAGACACATAAGGACTACGAAACAGAAAAAGAAGTCTTTGTAAAGGATATGCTGTTTGCGACACTTGATGTAACCTTGAGAAAAGCAACTCTACCAAATAAGAGAGACTTTTTAGTAGTAGATACTGTCGGATTTGTAAGCAAATTACCACATGATTTAGTAGATGCATTTAAGGCTACACTAGAAGAGGTTCAATATGCAGACTTAATACTACATGTTATAGATGCTACAAACAAAAGCTACGAGCTTCAAAAACAAACTACAGAAGAGGTTTTAAAGGAGCTTGGTGCATCAGATAAGAAAACTATTTTAGTCTACAATAAAATAGACAAATTAGAATTAGATATTTATCCAAGAAATAGAGAAGATAGAGTTTATATTTCTGCCAAAAAAGGTATAAATATGGATAAGCTTTTAAAAATAGTAGAAAATGCTTTAATGGAAGACACTTATCAAGTTAAATTACTACTTCCATATGATAAAGGTAATATATTCAGCAAAATAAAAGACAAATACAATGTAGACAATTTCGAATACGTTGAAAATGGAACAAAGCTTGAAGTCAATTTAGATGAAGAGGATTACAATATGTACAAAGGATATATAGTAGAAGAATAGATATGGACATAAGCTGGAGCAATATCGACAATCTAGAGGATTATTTTATCACATATCTTCTTTATACTGAATCTAAGACAGTGTCACAAATTAGCAGAATCAGAAATATATCTATTGCAGAAGTAAATGATCAATTAATTAAAGCAAAATTAGAGATAAAATCAGCTAACAAGCAAAAAGTAGAATCTTCAAAGGATGTATTGGATAAATTTTTAGAATTGGGAAAGGACTCTAGACTTGAATTTATGGAAAATTTAAGTCTAAATCAAGAAAAAGAGCTAAATTTTAAAAGAGAATTATACAAAAGAATACTTAGAGAAAAAAATGCAGATGATTTAATTGTCTTAATTTGGGCAGCTGGAGAAACTAGGGATGATAGATTTTTAAAAATACTTCATTCTCTGACAAATCACAGACATTCAGATGTAAGAAGGATAACCTATTCAGCTATTAGAAAAATATCTTCTCCAAAGAGCAAGGCCGTTTTAGAAAAGGGATTATACGATTCTAATCCACAGACTAGACAGTACTGCGCCAAGGCTCTTGCCAAGGTAGGAGATGACAAGACAGTCGATATTTTGCAAAGACTTATAAAAAATAAAAAGGCAAACGAAAAGGAATACGTTATAAGAGCATATAATGAGGCTATTTTAGCCTTGAAATATTTAACGGAAGGGGGAGAAAAGTGTTATGAAGACGTATAAGACATTACATGACTTCGGCTCAGATGAATATGTAGTGGAGAAATCTACATTTATAGGATATGCAAAGCCTATAAAATCTGAAGAAGAAGCAGTAGAATTTATAAATCAAATAAAGAAAAAACACAAGGATGCAACTCACAATGTTTGGGCTTACACTGTAGGAGAAACTATGAATATTCAACGATACAGCGACGATGGAGAGCCACAGGGAACAGCAGGTATACCTACATTAGAGGTCATAAAAAAGGAAGACTTAAGAGATGTAGTAGTCGTTGTAACTAGATATTTTGGAGGTATCAAGCTAGGTGCAGGCGGACTTGTCAGAGCATATACAAAGGGTGCAAAGATAGGAATAGAAGCGGCACAAATTATTCAAAAGGTAAAATACAAAGAAGTAAGTGTGACTATAGATTACAACCAAATAGGGAAAGTACAAAATGAAATAATGAATATGGGTTACACTATAAAAGATACCTTATACAGTGAAAAGGTAGAAATTATAGTTTATTCTAGAGAAGAAGATGTTGATTCACTTAAAGCCAAAATGATAGATATAACAAGTGGAACTGCGACTCTAGGCGAAAGTGAGAGCTTCTATCTATCAGAAAAAGATGGGAAAATCCTTTTATAATTAGGTAGACAAAATTCTTTTGACAGTAGATTTATTGAGGGGGATGGTTCTGATGGAAAGTGAAAGACTTAAAAGATCAAAACATATAGCAATTTCATTAGCTATAATAGGGATTTTATTTTTAGCTATAGTTGCTTTGAAATTATCTAAAAACGAAGAGATAATAATCTTCTGTTTTATGTATGGATTTATGGTTTTCATAGCAGTTAATATATTTAAATTAGCAAAGAGTGAGAATATAGCTATAAAAAATAATGTTGAGAATTTAAATAAATTACAAGAGGATTTAGAACGACAAAGCTTCATACAAGATATGTTAAATCACGCCAATATGGAATTTGAAATAAATGAAAAAATGGCGTACGTAAATCAAATTATTGAAAAATACAAAGATAGCGCCGATGGATATTACTATCGTGGCGAATTTTATATTAAATTTGAGAAATTTTATGCTGCCATAAAGGATTTTGAAAAAGCTTTGGAAATAGATCCAAACTACAAAGAGGCATATAGAGGTAAAGGCGTATGCTATAGTAGATTAGGTGATAATGATTTAGCGATAAAAAATTATAAAAAAGCTCTAGAAATAGATCCAAAATATGAAGTAGCATATTATAATTTAGGGGTATCTTATAGTAATTTAAAAGAATACGACAAAGCTATGGTAAATTACACTAAAGCTTTAAAATTAGATGAAAACGATGTAAGTGCTTATTATAATAGAGGTAGAATATTAGCTTATTTAGGTAGATATAAAGAAGCTTTAAAGGATTTTACAAATGCTATTAATCTTGAAAGATACGATGAGAGATTGGTTTATGAAAGAGCAGGAATTTATTATTTAATGAGACAATTTAAAAATGCTTTATTAGATTATAAGACATTTATTGAATTAGCTCCAAATATGAAAGAAGGATATTTGGGGATGGCAGATTGTTATTGTCAAATGAACCAAAATAATAATGCAATTGAATACTACAATAAGGCTATTGATATTGATCCAAATTATGAAGAAGCTTATTTAAATAGATCAGTTGCACACTTAAAACAAGATAATTTAAAGAAAGCTGTGAGGGATTTAGATAAAGTAATATTATTAAATCCAAAAAATGGAGAAGCTTACTACAATAGAGCTCTTGCATATAGTCAAATGGAAAACCATACAAAGGTAATACGTGATTTCTCAAAGGCTATCAAGATGGGATATGAAGTGGGAAGAGCCTATTGCAATAGAGGAAAGGAATACTCTTTAATAGGGAATTTCGAAAAGGCGAAGGATGATTACACTAGAGCTATAGATCATGGATACGAGAGCTACATAGTTTATATGGGAAGAGGAGCAGCTAATCTAGATTTAAAGAAATACGATGAAGCTATAGCTGATTTTGATAAGGCAATTGAATTAGATGACAGTCAAAATAAAAATTATTACTATAGAGGATTGGCTTATTATAATCTTAAAAAGTACAAAGAAGCAATAGATGATTTTTCTACTGCAATAGAAGGAAATCCTTCAGATATCGATGCATATCAAAAAAGAGGAGATGCTTATTGTCATGTAGGAGATTATGATAATGCTATAAGTGATTTTTTCACTATAAATAGCTTGGAAAAAAAGATTAAAAATTAATAAATTATAATAAAAAGCAGACTTTTGTAAGAATAAAAAGTCTGCTTTTTTGTTGTAAAATAACGTTACTTGCATTACAATATACTTAATACTTGCAATGCAAGTAACGTGAAAGGCAGGTGATATTTATGATTAATATTACTCAGATGTCGAAGGGAATTTTAGAAGGATGCGTGTTAATGGTTGTAAAGGACAAACCACTGTATTCTAAGGAAATAGTAGAGAGCTTAAAATCATATGGATTTAGTGATTTAACAGGGGGAACTATATTTCCGATGCTTGTCAGACTTGAAAAACAAGGGCTATTTGAAGTGAAAAAAGTACCAGTGAGTTCTGCACCCAGTCGTAAATACTATTCTTTGAGTGAAAAGGGAGAGCAAGAACTGATTCAGTTTCAACATGTATGGAATGAATTTCGCGATATTGTAGATAGTATTATGAAGAAAGGGGAAGCTTAACATGGCAAATAATAAAAATTTAAAACAGGAAAACAAAAAAGTACTGAAGTCTTTGCAGGATAAATATGTAAAAGAATATAAAAAAATAAAAAGTATGTTAAGTGAGGATATAAAATCAAAGGAGCAATTAGAAGAAATTTTAGAGGATATATTGGCATTGCTATTTGATGCACAAGAAGAAGGAAGAGAACCTCAGGAGATTTATGAAGGAGATTTTGAAGAATTTTATAGAAATTTACTGAATGCTTTATCTTCTAGTGTAGTTACTTCAGAAGAAAGAGTAAAAAATAAGAAGCGAAAAAATATTTTAATTGGATTACTGAGTTTTCTTATTATAATACTTGTGGCAACTGGAGTTTTATGGAAAAATGGTACGATAGGTATTTGGAGATACGGAATGGCTTTTTTAGAAACTGACTCTTCATATATTGTCAGAAGTAGAGAATTATATAATTTAAACGTTGAAATGCAAATTGATTTGAATGATTTAGGTAGCAATGTAGGTAAAATAATATATGATGATGGTGAGTGCAAGATAGAAATTAAATCGGTTTCTTATGAAAATGGAGATTATAAGATGTATTTTAAATCATATGGAAAATACGATAGAAAAGGCGGAATTTTGATTTCTCCTATTTCACATACTAATGATTCGTTGAAACAGGATGCATTTATACAGACGAATGTAGATGATTTGAATTATTTAGGCAA
>NZ_JALEXO010000322.1 GCF_022780145.1 Intestinibacter sp. | reverse complement strand
CACCAAACTATAGGTCAAGTATTTGGCTCTAAAATAGTTAAGGCAATAGAGCCAGTTCATGGAAAAGTCCACAGTATCACTCACGACTCTAAAGGAGTTTTCACAAATATAAAAAATCCTTTAAACGTGACGAGATACCATTCTTTAGTAGTAGATAGTGAAAATCTAGGAGATGAGCTAGAGATAACTGCAAAGACTAAAGAGGGAGAGATTATGGGCTTAAGACACAAAAAGTACATGATAGAAGGAGTTCAATTCCATCCAGAGGCTGTACTTACTGAATGTGGCCATGAGCTTTTAAAAAACTTTATTACTTTAGCTAGAGAAAGGATACAGAAAAATGCTTAGACAAATAGATACTAAATTAGATGCTTTTGAAATTTACACGATATTTAAAGATGAAAACGACAGCTTTATTTTAGATAGTGCTATGGATCCAAAAAAATTAGGGAGATACTCTTTTATAAGTAGTAATCCTTTTAAAAAAATAAAAGCAAAAGATTCTGAAACTAATCCTCTTAATACTTTAGAGGAAGAACTTAAACATTACCAAGGCGAAAATGACACTGAGTTGCCATTTGTAGGTGGAGCAGTAGGGTATTTATCTTATGATTTAGGAAACTACATGGAAAAGTTACCTCAAATTGCTGTAGATGATACGGGAGTATACGATTTATATTTTGGTTTTTACAATTGGGTAGTTGTAGTAGATCATCTAGAAAATAAAACTTATATAGCGACACCGAATTTAGACAAGAAAAAGGAAGAGTCTTTAATCGATGAAATTGAAAATAGAATAAAAACTGCAGAACAAAAGGGAATAGACTCAATCTGCTACGAAACTAAAAACATTAAACCTATAAAACTACAATCAAACTTCACAAAAAAAGGATTTGAAGATGCTGTACAAAAAGTAAAAGATTACATAAGAAGTGGGGATATATACCAAGCTAATTTAACTCAACGTTTTACAGGAAAGACTAGTTTATCTAGTTACGAATTATATAGAGATTTAAGAAGATTTTCTCCAGCACCATTTGGAGCCTTTTTAAATTTCGATAAATTCCATATTCTATCTAATTCACCTGAGAGATTTATCAAGTGCGTAGATAGACAATTAGAAACTAGACCTATAAAGGGAACTAGACCTAGAGGAAAAGACGAAGCTGATGATTTGAGATTAAGAGAAGAGCTACTAAATAGCGAAAAGGACAGAGCAGAGTTACTTATGATAGTCGACTTAGAGAGAAATGACTTATCTAGAGTATCTAAGGTAGGTACTGTAAAGGTTCCAGAGCTATTTGTAATCGAACCTTACGCAAATGTAAATCACTTAGTTTCAACAGTAGTAGGTACTTTAAGGGACGAATTAAGCCCTATAGATGTGATAAAAGCCACTTTCCCAGGAGGATCTATAACAGGTGCGCCTAAGATTAGATCTATGGAGATAATAGAAGAATTAGAACCGACTAAGAGAAACGTCTACACAGGATCTATAGGATATATAGGCTTTGACGGTAATATGGACTTAAATATAGCTATAAGAACTATAGTAAAACAAGACGAAAATGTCTACTTCCAAGTTGGTGGAGGTATGACTTGGGGTTCTAATCCAGCTGATGAGTACCAAGAAACTATGGACAAGGCTGCTTCTATAATGAAGGCTCTTAGAGGTTATTATGAAGAATAACGTTTCTTTTAATTCCACGCTTTCAAAGTTTGGGATGGGATTATTTGAAACCATAAAAGTCACAGATTATCCTTTAGATTTAGATTTACACTTAGATAGGATGTTTAATTCAGCTAGAGAATTAAACTTCAATATTGCCGAAAATAAAGAGTTTTACAGAAAAACGATTTTAGAATATATATATAAAAACGACGTAAAAAACAAAGCACTTAGACTTACGGTGTTTGATGAAGGATATAATATAAGCTTAAGAGATATAGCCTACAACGAAGAAACGTATAAAAAAGGCTTTAAATTATGCATATCTCCAATTAAAAGGGGAGACAGTATAATATACAGACATAAGACTACTAATTACTACGAAAGTATGTATTCTAAACATTATGCAACTGACAATGGATTTGACGATGCGATATTTTTAGATACTTCAGGCAATGTATTAGAATGTTCTCTGAGCAATATATTTTTTGTAAAATCAGATACAGTATATACACCTAAGAGCTCTTTGCCGATTTTAAATGGGATAATGAAGTTAAATGTAGGTAGAGTTTGCAAAAGCTTAAATATAGATTTAGTCGAGTGCGATATAGATATATCATCTGTTGATGAATATGAAGGCGTGTTTGTTACAAATAGTTTAATGGGTGTGATGCCCGTTACACAGATAAATCAAATAAACTTTGATAAAGAAAATAAAATAATAAAACTTATAAAAGAGACTCTATAAAAGGCGGTGAGTATATGTCAAAATTAAACGATGTATTTCAAAGGGAAATAGATTTGATAAAAAAGGACGAAAATACTCTAGGTATAGTGCTTGTAGGTTCTAGTAAAGATTTAGATTTTGAAAAAGACATAAAAATAAACGATATAGATCTTTTTATATTTACAAAAGAACAAAAGGAAAATCAAATTCGCATAAATAAAGTGATTTCTTCTATAGAATTTGATTTAAACTATATTTCCAAAAAAGGATGCGAAAGCTTTATAAAAAATAAAGAGTATTTCTTCTTAAAAATAAACGACGGCAAGATAATATTTGACACTTTAGATTATGCAAAGGAAATACTAAGAAAATGCAAGCAAGCTTACGAAGAAGGTCCAGATAAGATTTCCGAGGAAATAAAAAAAGACAAGCTGTTAGAAATCAAATCAGAAATCAAAAAATTAAAATCAAAGGACGAATTTGAAGATTTTGAGTACGATTTTTTTGTGAATATAGCACTTAGAGATCTGATTAGAATGTATTATATAAAAGAAGATAAATGGGTACCTAAGGACAAAAAATTAATAAAAAGCATAAAAAAAGATGATAAAAAAATATACGATATATTAAAAAATGCATCAGACGATAAATACGAAATGCTGTTAGATATATTTGAATATATAAAATAATGCCCTTAGATTTTTGGAGGTAAGAAATGGCAGTAGATCAAGCAAAAATAAGAAAAGCAGTAAGGGAAATCCTAGAAGCAATAGGTGAAGATCCAGATAGAGAAGGGTTAGTTGGAACTCCTGATAGAGTTGCTAGGATGTACGAAGAAATATTCTGCGGATTACATCAAGATCCAAGAGAACATTTAAAAGTATTATTTGCAGATGAAAAACACGAAGAAATGGTTGTTGTAAAAGACATTCCTTTCTACTCAAGCTGTGAACACCATTTAGTTCCATTCTTTGGAAAAGCTCACGTTGTTTATATTCCAAAAGATGGTAGATTAACAGGTTTATCTAAATTAGCTAGAGTAATAGAAACTATAGCTAGAAGACCACAATTACAAGAGAGAATAACTAAAGACACTGCAAACATAATAATGGAAGAATTAAGACCTTATGGAGTTATGGTAGTTGTAGAAGCTGAGCATATGTGTATGACTATGCGTGGAGTTAAAAAACCAGGTTCAAAAACTGTAACTTCTGCAGTTAGAGGTGTGTTCGAAACTGATGCTTTAGCTAGAAGTGAAGCTATGGCACTTATAAACTTAAAATAATTTAATACAAAGTTATATTCGCCATGTACTTGGTGAATATAACTTTTATTGTGATTTAGAAAGATAATTACTGAGGAGATAAAAATGTTAGAATACGGAAAAAGAACATATATAATGGGAATATTAAACGTAACACCAGACAGCTTTTCTGATGGTGGAGATTTTACTAATATAGATATAGCAGTAAACCATGCTAAAGAAATGATAGACTTAGGAGCTGATATGATAGATTTAGGTGGAGAATCTACAAGACCAGGTCATAAATTCGTATCAGCAGAAGAAGAAATATCTAGAATAGTTCCAGTTATAAAAAGATTAAAAGAAGAAATAAACGTGCCAATATCTGTAGACACTTACAAAAGTGAAGTTGCAGAAGAAGCTCTAAAATTAGGTGTAGATATGATAAACGACGTATGGGGACTAACTTACGACGGCAAAATGGCTGACGTAGTAGCTAAATACGACGCAGAAGTCTGCATAATGCACAATCAAGATGGTACAGAATACGACAAGGACATAATGGAAGCTATAAAAGAATTTTTACAAAACAGCGTAGATATGGCGCTAAAAGCAGGAGTTAAAAAAGAAAAAATAGTATTAGACCCAGGTATAGGATTTGGTAAAACTTACGAACAAAATGTAGAAGTTCTAAGAAGACTTGGAGAGCTTAAAGATTTAGGATATCCAATATTACTTGGAACATCTAGAAAATCAGTATTAGGAAAAATACTAGAAGGCACTACTCCAAAACAAAGAGTTGAAGGTACTGTAGCTACTACTGTACTTGGCGTAAGAGATGGAGTGGACATAGTCAGAGTTCACGATGTAAAAGAAAATTTAGACGCTGCTAAGGTAGCCGATGCAATATACAGAGGTTAAGATATGGACAAAATATTATTGAATAACTTAGGATTTTACGGATATCACGGTGTTTTAAAGGAAGAGGCTGTCCTAGGTCAAAAGTTCTTCATAGACATGGAGCTTTACCTAGACACTAAAGAAGCCGGCAAAACCGACGATATGAATAAATCTGTAAGCTATGCAGATGTTTACGAGGTAGCAAAGGATATAACTGAAAACAGAAGATTTAATTTAATAGAGGCGTTGGCTGAAAATATAGCTGATGAAGTTTTAAATAAATTCCCACTAATCAAAGGGGTTATGGTAAGAGTTAAAAAACCAGAAGCTCCAGTACCGGGGATATACGATTATTTTGGAGTTGAGATAAGAAGGGATCGAGATGAGTAGAGCGTATTTAGGACTTGGAACTAACATGGGTGATAGACTTGATTATCTGATGAAGGCGTGCAAGATGCTTGAAGAAAGCGAGTATATAACCTCTATCAAAAAATCAAACCTTTACGAGACTAAGGCATGGGGTTATACAGATCAAGCAGATTTTCTAAATATGTGCGTCGAAATCGAAACTAGTCTACCTCCATATGAGCTTCTCAATTTATGCCAAGATATCGAAAATAAATTAGATCGCGTCAGAGTTATAAGATGGGGCCCTAGGACTATAGATGTAGATGTGCTTTTTTATGATGATGTTGTATCTTTAGATGAGACGCTTTTGATACCTCATCCAAGGATAAAGGACAGAGCTTTTGTGCTAGTTCCTCTTATGGATTTGAATGAAGATTTAAGTATAGATGGTAAAACTATAAAGTTTTATTTAG
>NZ_JALEXO010000307.1 GCF_022780145.1 Intestinibacter sp. | reverse complement strand
CAATCAATATTTAAATAATACTGTTGAAGCTCATCGTCTTCACTCATTGCTTGTGAACTAGACAGTGCTTTTGAAACAGTTTGTTTTTCAATTGCATAAGAAACTCCTGAACTAAACCCAAACGAAAATAACAAGCTTAATACAGTTAAAAAACATGCACATTTTTTAAATTGTTTTACCATAAAATAAACGCCTCCTTTTTAATAAAAATTTACTTAATTTTCTTATTTAAGTAAATAATACCATGTTTTTTTTTATCTAGCTACTTTTTTATTTTAAAAAAAATATGTACTCGATTATATCATCTTGTACATATTTTTTAATTATAATAGATTCATTTTTTATTAATTAAAGATTTTATTCAAATAGCTCTCCTTTAAAAGCTTTTTGCATCAATGAATTAAAGTTATCTTCTAACTCTTTTAAGCTTTGTTCCATTTCAAATTTCAATTTGTCAATCTTCGTAACAAAATCTGCAAATTGATTTTGAAGTTCTATAGGTAGTTTAGGAATTTCAACCTTATTTAATTTGGCAACTGTAAGACAAGGTTGAGCAGCTCCAGTTGATAATCTATTTAAATTTAATTCTTTAAGTGTAAAATAAAGCCAATAGTTATTTATTTTTATTTTAGACGTTACTACAACTGCATGTTCTGTAGCATAAAACTTTCCTCTTACATATTTTACATTTCCACATAAGGCACCTTGTCTGCCTATAAGACTAAATTCTCCTTCATGTGAATATTTTTCTACATATCCTCTTAATCCATTTCCTCCGTAGCAAGGATATAAATCTTTAGAATTATTTTTATAAATATATTTTGCCTTTATGTTTTTTCCAGCTTTTAATTCACACATTTCACCTAATAAATTTGTATCCCAATTTTTACTATTTATAATAACATCACCAAACATCTCTATAAATCGTGATTTAACCAATTCATCTAGCAATTCTATTTGTTCTTTTCTTTTATTTATTAACTCTTGAGCCTTATCTAAAACTTCAACTAATTTAATCTGCACATCTATAGGCGGTAATATAACCTTTATCTGTTTTAAATGACTTGGTCCAAAATTTAATTGGGCGGATCCTGTTATTAATCTAGTAATTTGTTTTTTAAAATAATTTGTTTTTAAAAAATAAGCAAAATATTCTATATTTAAAATATTATCATCTAATGTTTTAAATCTTATGGTACTTGTATTCATACATAACGGTAAATGTTCTTTTTTGGCAAAGCCTATTTTTTTATCGAAATATTCAACCTTTATTCCAGAACTAGCTATAATTAAATCGCCCTCATCAACAAGAAAATGTTTATATTTTCCATAAGCCTCTTCTTCTGAAATATACCTATCTGTATTATCTAAATATAAATTACCATCTTTTAAATTAGCAACATTTAATAATTTAACTCCTGAATCAGTATATTGATTATTTCTAACACCTGGTCCCTCTTGAAAAAACACTAATTTTGGAAGTTCTTCTATTTTCCACCCATTCTTTTTATTTATATTTTCAATCATGTTCTACACCTCTAGCATTTTTTCTAAATTTTCTATTTCGATAATTATATCTTTTTCTAGCTGTTTTATTTTATTTATAATCACACTAGAAGGTTCATAAACTACTTCTTCATACTCGATTTCCTTATACTTATTAATAGAAAGATCGTAATTATTCTCTCTAATCTCATCGACATCTACAAAGAAACTTTGCTCAGTTCTCTTTCTATCGACCTCGCCATCTAGATTATTAAATCTCTCAACTATATCATCTATATCATTATCCTCAATAGGATTTCTCTTATCATCTAAGCTATACCCATCAGCCTTCATATCGTAGAACCAAACCTTGTCAGTTCCGCCGTTTCCAGTCTTCGTAAATATCATAATCGCAGTAGAAACCCCTGCATATGGTTTAAATACTCCACTTGGCATTGATATTATCGCTTCTAATTTGTTGTTTTCGACGATTTCTTTTCTGATGTCCTTATGTCCCTTTGTGCTTCCAAATAAAACTCCATCTGGAACTATAGATGCACATCTTCCACCCTTTTTAAGTATTCTTAAAAATAGCGCTAAAAATAATAACTCAGTTTTCTTAGTCTTTGTTACTTTCAACAAATCTGCACTGACAGCTTCATAATCTAGGCTCCCTTTAAATGGTGGATTTGCAAGCACTAAAGTGTACTTATCATTGTCTTCATTTACTTCTGAAAGAGAATCCTTATACTCGATATTTGGGTTGTCCACGCCATGAAGCATCATATTCATAGCCCCTATTCTAAGCATAGTTCTGTCCATATCGAATCCGTAGAACATAGTATTATTGAAATGATCCTTTTTATCTGCATCTAAAAATAACTCCTGATGATTTTCTCTCAAATAATGTTGTGCTGAAACTAAAAATCCAGCTGACCCCGCTGCTGGGTCGACTATGATATCCTGTGGATTTGGCTTCATCAGCTTAACCATCATGTCGATTATGTGTCTAGGCGTTCTAAATTGGCCATTTGTGCCTGCTGTAGCAACCTTTGATAGTAAGTATTCGTAAAGATCACCTTTATTATCATCTTTATTATCCATTTCTAGCTTGTCTATTCCGTCTACTATTTTAGCAAGCATAGAAGGTGTAGGTATTTTAAATATCGCATCTCCCATGTATTTTGAGTATGCTGAATTTCCGTCTGCATGAAGATTTTTTATAAATGGAAATACTTCATTTGCAACTATATTGTACATAGCTGTTGGTTCTTCATTTTTAAACTTGCTCCATCTCAAGTGCTGCTTATCTTGTGGAAAAGTACCTTCAAATGGCAATCCTAAAAATGATGCCTCGCTCTCTTTTATTGTTTCATTGTCATCTAAGCCTTTTATAAATAAAAGATATGTAAATTGCTCTATAACTTCTAGAGGGTTTGTAATCCCGCCTGTCCAGAAATTTTCCCATATCTTGTCTACTTTGTTTCTTAATTCTCCTGTTATCATATTTTTTTCCCTTTCTATATCTATTACATGCTATTTTATATTATATCGCATAAAACTTTAATTTGTCTGTGACTTTTTATTCCAATTTTATTATCAAAAAAAATTAGTTAAATAGAAAAAATCTATTTAGCTAATTTTTCTTGTTTAAAAACGTATCCAATTTTTTTCATATTTTTAATATATCTAAAAGTTTCATCTTCTCCCTTTTCATACAGCATTCTAAGTAAAAACTCCAACTCATCT
>NZ_JALEXO010000285.1 GCF_022780145.1 Intestinibacter sp. | reverse complement strand
AGCATAGACAAGAGACTTGCTGTGTACTACTTGAATTAACTGATAGATGCAACTTAAAATGCCCTATATGCTTTGCATCTGCTAATGAAGATGTCAAGCCTGATGTAAGTATAGAAAGAGTGGCTGAATATTTCGATTATTTGATGGATTGTGGAGGTCCATATAATATACAATTATCAGGTGGAGAGCCTACTATGAGGGACGACTTAGATCAAATAATCAAAATAGGTAGGGAAAAAGGATTTACCTTCTTCCAATTAAATACTAATGGTATTAGAATAGCTGAGGATGCAGACTATATCAAGAAGCTAGCTGAAGCTGGATTAAATACTGTATTTTTACAATTCGATGGGCTTACTGAAAAGCCTTATATAAGACTTAGAGGTAAGAAGTTGCTTAGAACTAAGCTAAAAGCAATCGAAAATTGTAAAAAGGCAGGCGTAGGGGTAGTATTAGTTCCTACTGTAGAAAAGGATGCAAATCTAGATCAATTGGGAAAAATAATAGAATTTGCGATAAACAATATGCCTGCAGTAAGAGGAGTTCACTTCCAACCTATTAGCTACTTTGGTAGATATGAAAATAGAGATGAAACATTTAGAATAACTATTCCTAAGATGATTAAGGAAATAGAAAAACAAATGAATGGCAAGATGAAGGTAGGAGACTTCATGCCAGGAGGAGCCGAAAACTCTTATTGCTCTTTCCACGCGAACTTCTTAGTCAATGAAGATAGAAGTCTAAGAGCTCTAGGAAGTAGAACTTCTTGTTGTTCAAAGCCTACTTCATCAAAGCAATCTAGAGAGTTTGTCGCTAAACAATGGTCTGCTAGAGAGGGCATAGACACAAATGAACCGATAAATTGTAGTTCTATAGAAGCAGAAGAAACTTCATGCTGCTGTTCATCAAAGCCGGAAGTTAAGGTAGAAGAAGCTTCATGCTGTTGCTCAAGTGAGTCTCCTAAAAAACAAGAAGTAATAGGAACAAAATCTTTAGATGATTTTATTGAAAGATTTGAAAAATACACTTTGGCTATATCTGCCATGTTATTCCAGGATGCATGGAACTTAGATATAGATAGATTAAAGCAATGCTATATACACGTTGTAAGTGACGATGAAAATATAAAATTAGTACCATTTTGCGCATATAATTTAACTAATACGAAGGGCGAGTATTTATACAGAAAATAAATATGAGACTGGATGATTGGATTAACAAAAAAATATTCGATAATGAGAAAGTTAAGTTGACTAGAGAGGATTTAGATAATTATCAGCTCGAAAGACTTAACTATCTTATCGAATACACTAAAAAAAATTCATCATTTTATAGAAAGCTTTATAAGGATATAGATAAGCTAAACTCATTAGATGAGATTACAAGGCTTCCTATAACTAATAAATACGATATATTAAATTGCGATAAAAAAATGGTATGCGTATCTCAAAGCGAGATATCTAGAATAGTTTCATTGAAAACATCTGGTACAACGGGAAAATCTAAGACTATTTATTTTACAGAAGAAGATCAAGCATTGACTGTCGACTTTTTTGGCGAGGGAATCAGTTTACTTACTCAAAAGGGAGATACTATGATGATTCTACTTCCATGTGAAAGGGAAAATGGTGTCGGCGACTTAATTAGAAAAGGACTGAATAATATCGAAGTAAAGCCAGTGCCTTATGGTCTTTTAGATACATTTGAGGACTGTGTAAATACTATCATAAAAAACAACGTAAACTCTATAGTCGGAATGCCTGTAGAGATTTTAGCTTTAGGAAGATATATAAAACAAAAAAATTTAGATATAAACATAAAGAGCATACTTTTAAGTGCAGACATGGTCAGCCGTGAAATTGTAGACGAAATAAGAGATGCTTATAATTGTGAAGTTTTTAACCACTTTGGTATAACAGAGGCTGGACTCGGATGTGCAGTAGAATGTTCATATCACACAGGTATGCATATCAGAGAAAATGATATACTCGTAGAGGTAGTAGATCCAGTCACAAAAGAACCACTAGAGGATGGAAAGCTTGGCAAGGTACTTATTACTACGTTAACTAGGGCTGCTATGCCTCTGATTAGATATGAAACAGGAGATATAGGCTCAATTGTCTCTGGCACTTGTCCATGTGGTAGCGTACTAAAGAGACTCGATTATATAGATTATAGAGAGGCAAATGTATTTTACTTAGATGACGATTCATTTATAAATATAAAAGATATAGATGGAAATTTATTTAAGATAAAGAATTTGATAAACTGTAAAGTTGAGATACAAGATAAATCTAAATTAAATATAAAATTAGCTGTTTTAGATTTGAATAATGAGAATCATGATAATGATTTATTAATTTTAGAGGCAAAAAAATTGCTGTTAAATATTGAATCTATTAAAAAAGCAGTAGATATAGGTCTATTAGAAATAGATATAGAAGTCGAATATACAGATAAATGGTTTCCTTATTATATGGGAAAAAGAAAAATTATATACGATTGATTTTTGATTTAGGAGAACATATGAATATATATTTAATAAGACATGGCAAGCTAAATTGGGAAGACGGCATTAAAAAATGTATTGGAATAACTGATATAGATTTAAGCCAAGAGGGTATACAAAAGGCAAAATCAAACGGTGTTTTTTTAAAGGATAAAAACATAAAAAAAATTTACACTAGCGATTTAAGTAGATGTAAAAAATCTGCTGAAATTATGTCAGATTGCCTAAATATACCGTATTTTGTAGATAGAGATTTGAGAGAGATAGATATGGGTATTTGGGAAAATAAATCGTTTAGTGAGATTAAAAAATTGTATCCACTTGAATACGAAGAGAGAGGCAATAATATTGCGACCTTTGATAAGCACGGTGGAGAATCGTTTGAAAAATGCTTTGAAAGGGCCAAAAACGCCTTAAATAGGCTTGTAATAAAAAATGAAAATGATAATATAGCTTTAGTAACTCATAGCGGTATAATCAAGTGTTTAATAGCTTATATAGATAAAATACCTCTAAACGATATATTGAGTATAAAACAGGACTACGGTGCGATAAATGTGGTTTCATTTGAAGATAAAAAATTTGAAATACTACAAAAAAATATATAAAAAAAGGTGTCATATAGGCACCTTTTTGGTTTTGATTTTATAATTTATCTAATGTTCGTGTCCATCACATCTAGCTTCATTACGACCTTTACCAGTTACATCTATGATTTTTTCAACAGCTATACTAGATAAAAATACGATTTCTGAAGGGTTGCCGTGAAGGTCTTCACCAGTTAATTTTATACCGTTAGAATTTTCGATATATGATAGAGGAACTGATCTTCTATATAGTTTATTAGTTGTATTGTCCTTTAGTTCCATTACTAATTCATCTGAGCTTATGAAATCTACGCGTTTTTCGTTATCTTCGCATATTTTTTCAGAGAAACAATCTAACACTTGATTCATAATTTGATTTTTTAAATTTAATAACTCTTTGTCATTTTTAAAATTAGATGATTCAATTATATTGTTTATAACGTCTTTTAATTCAGTATTCATATGAATAGCCTCCCGTCTAAATAAAAAGTAAAATATATATAAATTATACTACAAATATATGTATATTTGTGGGAAAAATGGAATTTATATGCATAGTTTTATCTATTTCAACATGAATTTAGTCTAATATTTTGTATTTTTGTGTATAGATATTGAATATTTCTGATTAAATTGACAAATTATAGTTAAAATGCTACTATTTAATCAAATATACAAATGTTAAACGATTTCTCCGATTTTAGTATTCTAAGGCTATTTTGCTATGAAACTTAAAACGTTAGGGTATATTTAGAAATGAATATGCCTCCTATTGGAAAGGAGATTTTTTTATGTATAGCGTAAGAAATCTTCTGTTGTTTAAAGAAGATTTTTCTTTGTCTAAAGAGATAATTTTCTTTTAAAACTAGAGTGAAATTTTTTAATATTAAGTGGACATTATAGACAGTCATAAATTAAAACGATGTAAATTACAAAAATAGTTTTGAAAGTTGAGGGTGATGTTGAATGAAATGTGTAAAAACTCAAGATGCTGTTGGACATGTTCTTTGCCACGATATAGTCCAAATAATAAAGGATGTAAAGAAGGATACAGCTTTTAGAAAGGGTCATATAGTGACAGAGGAAGATATTCCTGTTTTACTATCTTTAGGTAAAGATAATCTTTATATTTGGGAAAAAACAGAAGGTATTCTTCATGAAAATGAAGCAGCGGAATACCTTAGAGATATATGTTTAAATGAAAATATGACTGAAACACCTGTTAAAGAGGGTAAAATCGAGATTATCGCAGATGCAGATGGTCTTTTAAAAATAGATGTAGATAGATTAAAAGCAGTAAACAGTCTAGGAGAAATGATGATAGCTACTAGACACACAAATACAATGGTTAAAAAAGGTGATAAGCTTGCTGGAACAAGAATAATACCTCTTTTAATCGAACAAGAAAAAATGGAAAAAGCAAAGGAAGTCGCTGGAGACAAACCTATACTATCTCTACTTCCATATAAAAAGAAAAAAGTCGGTATAGTCACAACTGGAAATGAAGTATACTATGGAAGAATCAAAGATACTTTCGGACCTGTCGTAATGGACAAAGTAAAAGCATTTGATGCAGATATAATGGGTCAAGTTATAGTAAACGATGATATGGAAAAAATAACAAATGCAGTTTTAGATTATATAGACCAAGGTGCTGAATTAGTACTATGTACAGGTGGTATGAGTGTAGACCCAGACGACAAGACACCAGGAGCTATAAAAGCTACAGGAGCTAGAATAGTTTCTTACGGAGCACCAGTTCTTCCAGGAGCTATGCTTTTAATAGCTTATTATGAAAAAGATGGAAAACAAGTTCCAATAGTAGGTCTTCCAGGATGTGTAATGTACGCTGCTAGAACAATATTTGATTTAGTTCTTCCTAGAATAATGGCAGACGATATGATAACTGCTGATGATTTAGCTGATTTAGGATTAGGTGGATTGTGTTTGAATTGTAAAGTATGTACATTCCCTAATTGTGGATTTGGTAAGGGAGCAAAATAGATTTAGTTGATGATAAAAACCTTCTTTATAGTATTTATACTGTAAGGGAGGTTTAATTTATATATAGAGGGAGGATTATACATTGAAATTTGAAGAGTTAGATAAAAAGTGCCAAGATAATTTAATTGGTAAAATTGAAAGCGCTATATATACGTATTTAGAGTTAAGCCATATGGAAGACGATTTAGAGCTTCCAAGTCAAGCAGAATACGTAGAGTTTTTCAATTTATATGATGAAGATTATGAGGTAGATGAAAATGGAGTTGCAAAGAGCGTAGTTCCAAACGAGCTTCACAGTAATTACGATGTAGAAATAAAAAATTGTAAAGTAATATTAAAAGTGTGCAAAAAAAATGTATAATTATATTGATAAATCCCATTAATTACATTACTGGGATTTATTTTTGCAATTAATAAATGATTGAAGGTGTAATATGAAACAAGTAAGTATAAGAAAATGTATTAGCTACGACTACGATGTTTTAAGGGCGTCATTTGAAAAATTAATGAAAGATATAGGTGGTATTGAAAAATTTATTCAAAGGGGCAGTAGAGTGCTTATAAAGCCTAATTTAGTTATAAAAAAATCTCCAGAAGAAGGAGCTACAACTCATCCCATTTTAGTTAGAATTTTATGTGAGGAGCTTTTGAAGCTAGATTGCAAGGTCGTGATAGCTGAAAGCCCTGGAGGACCTTATAGTAAAAGCATATTAAAGGGAATTTACGATGTATGTGGTATAGTTGATGCCGTCAAAGATCTAGATGTAGAGTTAAATTACGATACATCTGAAACAGAAGTACATAATGAAGAGGCTAGGTATTTAAAAACTATGAAGATAATCACCCCTATAACAGAGGTCGACCATGTCATAAATTTGTGTAAATTAAAAACTCATAAAATGGCTAAGTACACAGGAGGAGTTAAAAATTTATACGGAGTTATTGTCGGCATTCAAAAGGCAGAAATTCACCACAGATTTAAAAAAGAGGAGCAGTTTTGTGAAAATGTACTATTAGATATTTGCCAGTATATAAATCCTTCACTTACAATAATGGACGGCATATACGCTATGGAGGGAGAAGGCCCTACAGCAGGAGATGTAAAAAAGGCAAATGTACTTCTAGCATCTAGTAGTCCATATGCACTAGATATAGCTGGATGCAAGCTAATAAATTTAGATCCAAATAAAGTCGGTACAGTCAGAGGATCTATAAAAAGGAATTTAATAAAAAATGATTTTTCCGATATAGAGTTTGTAGGCGATGATATAGATAGCTTAGTTTTAAAGGATTTCAAAATACCAGTCACGAGCTCTGATTTTAGGCTTTTATCGCTTAAATTTCCAAAGCCAATTGGAGATATAATAGATAAAATAATAACTCCAAAGCCGGTAGTAAAAGAAAATCAATGTATAAAATGCGGAAAATGTAGAGAAGTCTGCCCTGCAAAAGTGATAAAGATGACAAAAGATGGTCCAAAGATAGATTTAAAAAACTGTATTAGATGTTACTGTTGCCATGAACTGTGTCCTCAGAAGGCGATTTATATTAAACAAAATATATTTTTTAAATTAATAAAATAAATGAAATAATCTATAAAATAATGTAAAATATTATATAAAAATATATAAAACTGTAGAAAGGAGTATTTAGTAGACAAGCTACTAAAGAAAATTATGATTTTAATAAAAAATGGAAGATTAATAGACCCACTTTCTAAAAGAGATGAGATAGTAGATATAGCTATTGAAAATGATAAAGTAAAACAAATAGCTAAAAATATAAAAGAAGAAGGCTTCGATGAAGTAATCGATGCATCAGGATGTGTAGTATCTCCAGGACTTATAGATATACATGTACACTTTAGAGATCCAGGACTTACTTACAAAGAGGATATAATAACAGGTGCGAAGGCTGCTGCAAAAGGAGGATTTACAACTGTTGTATGTATGGCAAATACAAAGCCTGTAGTGGATAATGTAGAAACTCTAAAATACGTATTAGATAAAGCAAAACAAGCTGATATAAATGTACTTCAAGCATCTACAGTCACAAAAGGGCTTAAAGGAAAAGAGCTTGTAGACTTTGACGAAATGCTAAAAAATGGAGCTATAGGATTTACTGACGATGGTATACCTATAAAACACACAACTGTACTTTATAATGCAATGAAGAAGGCTAAGGAGTTAGATGTGCCTATAAGCTTACACGAAGAAAATCCTTCTTTCATAACTAAGGCTGGTGTAAACGATGGTAATGTATCGAAGGCTCTAGGGCTAGAAGGAGGAGCTACTGCTTTAGCAGAAAACGTGATGGTTTCAAGAGACGTAATGATAGCTCTAGAAACAGGTGCTAAGGTAAATATCCAACATATAAGCTCAAAGACTGCTGTTGATACAGTGAGATTTGCAAAATCACTAGGAGCAAATGTATTTGCAGAGGCGAGTCCACACCACTTTACACTAACTGAAGATGCAGTTTTAAAACACGGTTCACTTGCAAAGATGAATCCACCACTTAGAACAGAAGAAGATAGATTGGCTATAATAGAAGGTCTTAAAGACGATACTATAGAGATAATAGCCACTGATCACGCGCCACATGCTAAAGAGGAAAAGGAAAAAGCATTTACACTATGCCCAAGCGGTATAACAGGACTTGAAACATCTCTAGGACTTGGCGTAACTAATCTAGTTAAAGCAGGCCACATAGATTTAATGCACTTACTAGAAAAAATGACTATAAATCCTGCTAAGCTATACAAGCTAGACAGAGGATTTATAAAAGAAGGTGCAATTGCAGATATAGTAATATTCAATGAAGACGAAAAATGGCAAGTAAAGGACTTTGCTTCTAAATCAGAAAATACACCATTTATAGGTGAAGTTTTAAATGGAAAAATAAAATACACAATAAGCGAAGGTAAAGTAGTTTATAGAGGATAAACAAAGGAAAATATGCTATAATTTACTTATCAGGTATTATCTAAGCGCTATTATAAACTCATAGGTACTATCTGAATATTGTTATATACTTATATATTGGGGGAAATTAGATGGAACATAAACATGAAGAAGGCAAATTTAATTTTGAGTTTGAGGAGAATACAAGTCTTGAAGACAAAATAAGAATTATTGTAAATGAACAAATAATAAAACCTTATTCACAAAAAGCAAGCAAAGAAGCAGAAGTATATATATACTATACAGAAGCAGAACAAAGATTAGTACCATTAGAAAAAGAAATGGCTTTTAGAATACTTAGTACTTGGAAGCTAGATTTATACGATGTAGATTTCGATGAAATCGTCGATTCTTTAATTTTTATTCCAGAAGGACGTTTTATGGATTCACTTTTCCATACTAAGATTTTAAGATTATTACCAGCAGGAGTGACTATACATTCAATCGGTATAAGTCCTACTCTTGCAGAAAGACTTACATTAGCTATGGGTCATGCTATTTCAGAAATGAGCTGTACTTACTTTACATCACTTAGAAAAGGTGAAAAAGTAGAAGCTAAAGACGTATATAAATACGAAACATTTGTAAATTTAATAGACGATTATTTAGTAGAATACAATAAGCATCTTGTTAAGTGGTAATATTTAATGATTTTAAAGTGAGCACTTTCTTATTTTAGTGGGTAAAAGCTAAAATTGATTTTAGGGGGGCTAAATAATGGCTAGAGGTAAAAAATACCATGTTTTCATGGAACATATAACAATTGACAATATGACATTGATGAAGTACAGAAAGATTCTAGACGACTACATAAAAAAACACGATTTGTGGGATGTAAACACTAGAGAATGTTGGTTATTCGATTTAATAGACTTTAAATTACAAGGCAATGCAGGTCTTTGCTATAGAAGTATACGTATGCTTGAAATGCACTGGGGATTTGACAGTGATAACGACGATATAGATTTCTATATAATAAGACATATGCAAGCACTTCAAAAGAAGATATTAGAAGAAGAAAAGGCTGAAAAAGAAGCCGAAAATAAATAAATTTAATAATAAAAATAATAAAACTATTAGATAATAAAGCTTTTATTGTCTAATAGTTTTTTGCATAGATGACATAGTTGATGTACTTAATTTTATGAATAGAGGGGGTACTTTTATGTACAATTCAAAAAAGGAGCTTTTAGATTTGACATTGAAATTAGTAGGGGAAAAGACGATTTCATCTACTTCTGACGAAAAATATGGCATAGAATTAGTCGCTAAAAAGCTTATGGAGATAGATTATTTCAAAAACAATAAAGATAATATCTACATAGGAGATGTAGCAGACGATTTAGGAAGGACGCTTTTATGTGCTCTATATAAATCTAAGAAAAAGACAGATAAAACTGTTATTTTGATAGGACATATAGATACGGCAGATATAGAAAACGCGGGGAATTTTAAGGATTTTATATTAAAGCCTTATGAATATACTAAGGTCTTAGGAGAAAATATAGCTCTACTAGATGATGAATCTAGAGAGGATTTACTATCTCAAAAATACCTGTTTGGAAGGGGTATAATGGATATGAAGATGGGTGTTGCGATGGAGATTGCCACTTTAGAATATTATTCAGAGAGAGACGATTTTGAGGGTAATTTACTTATGGTTACAGTTCCAGATGAGGAGTCAAATTCTAAGGGGCTTATAAAAGCACTTCCGTTTGTAAATAAAATTGTAGAAAGAGAAAATTTAAGACCTGTGGCTGTATTAAATGCTGAGCCTGATTTTGGAAATTATCTAGGTGATGACGGTAAATACATATACACTGGAAGCTGCGGTAAACTGCTTTTAGGGATTTATTCAACGGGAGTAGAGGTCCATGTAGGAGAGAGCATGTGCGGACTAAATACGAATTTAATATCTTCACAGATTATTCAAAATCTGGAATTAAACGTGGATTTATGTGAGAAGGTAGAAAATGAATACACTATGCCGCCGACTTGTTTAAAATACGAGGACAGCAAAAAAGTCTACAACGTTCAGATGCCGGAATCGTCTATTATGTATTATAATCTACAAGTATTTGAAAAAGGACCTCACAAAATAGTAAATGAGATAAAATCACTTTGTGAAAAATCAGCTCAAAACACTGTAGATCTCGTAAATAAATCTAGAAAAAAATATAGAGAGCTTGGAAATAAAATAAATATAGACCAAAATCTAAATATAAACGTATTTACTTTCGATGAAATATACAAAAAGGCTTATAAAAAATACGGAGAAAAATTTGAATTAGAATTAAAAGAAAATATAAAAATATGGCTAAAAGATAAATCTCTAGATGAAAGAGATGTATGCAGCAAGATAGTCGATTTTGTAAGTAAGTATATAAAGGAAAGGGATCCGATGATAGTCGTTTTCTTCGCTCCACCTTATTACCCTAGCGTAGGAGCAAAAGAAGAAGACGCAAATTACAGTTTGGTAAAAAAAATAGTCGAAAATGTCCAAAGCTTTGCAAAAGAAGAGCTAGATGAAGAAATAAATACTCAGAGATATTTTAAAGGCCTATCTGATTTGAGTTATTTTAGCTTGAGGGATTCAGAAGAGGTAATGAAGTACTTAAAGCCTAATATGCCTTCTCTAGGTTATAATTACGATATTCCATTTGAGGAAATCAAAAAATTAAATCTGCCTGTGTTCAGCTTTGGACCACATGGAAAAGATCCACATAAATGGACAGAGAGAATATTAGTAGAGTACTCCTTTGAGAAAGTACCTGTAATTTTTAGAGCATTAATAGAAAATATTTTGCGTATTTTATAACAAAGTCAAATTAAAAATTTTTATATTAAAATAATAAAATAAGAATAAAGAAAAACAAAGTAAAATAAAATAAATTATTTAAATCTGACTATTTTACTTTGTTTTTTTATTTATTTTGCAGAAAAATAAATGTTTTTTAAACAAATAGAAAAATGGTAAAAACTGTACGAAATTGTAAGAATGTTAAAAATATGATAAAATAAAGTCAAAATGAGATAATTATATATTAAAAAGTGAAATTTAGGTTTGGAGTGATTTTATGGAATATATTATGGGGAAAAAATTGCTAGATATGCCTGTCAATATGAAGGTTGTCAAAATGCTATCAGCTATAAATGAGAGCAAAGGGCAGCAGATTATCTATAAAAAGCAGCCAAAAGAGGTTTTAGAAAAATTGACAGAGGATGCACTATTAAATTTTACTATCGACTCATGTGAAAATGTTTTTTTAGAACAAAATGATTTCAGAAAAATATTTTCAGGAGAAGTAAAGCCAAAAACTAGGGAAGAGGTAAGTATAGTAGAATTTAAAGATATTTTGAAAACAGTAAATAATGCTTATGAAGATATGAAAATAAGTTCACAGACAATACTTGAACTTCATGGATATTTGCATCGTTTTTCTTTAGTAAGAGGGGGAAAATATAGAACTGAGGAAAATGATTTTTTACAAACTGACTTTTTTAGGGAAGAAACTTTTAACAATCATGGAATATTGATCAAAAAAAATATCGAAGACAGATTGAATAAATACATAGATGATTTATGCGCAGAGTACAACAAGTTGATTATGGAAAATGAGATAGACAATTTGATAATTATAGCTTCATTTATAATGGATTTTATATTGATATCGCCTTTTCCAGAAAATAATATAAAAATGGCTAAATTGCTTACAGTGCTTCTATTAAACAAAAATGGATATGAAGTAGGAAAATATGTAAGCTTAGGTAAAATATACGATGAAAAGACACAAATATATTTTAAAGGATTATTTATTAGAAAAAACGACACAGATAAATTCTACTACAGCGTAAATAAATGGTTGGAGTATTTCTTGAAATTCGTATTAGATGGATATAAAACTTTAAGTGAAGAGCTTAATTTAAATGCTATTAAAAAAGAAACTAAGACTAAGAGAATAGAAAAGATAGTAAATTCAACATTAGGTTATTTTACAAAAGACGACATAAGACTCCAATGTCCAGATATACCAGAGCCTACAATAAATCGAGTTTTCAACAACTTGAGAAAGAGTGGTAAGATTGAGGTCGTGGCAAAGGGAAGAAGTGCGAAGTGGAAGAGAGTATAATTTTATAAAAAAAAATTAATATTTAAAAAATTATTGCAAATTCTAAATATTTGTATTATTATCTATAGTATCAAAAGAAATTGGTAAAAATAGTATATATTGTTGAATATATAATCATAATTTTAATTAAACTAAAAAATAACTAAGATGGAGGAATGGGAAGATGAATTTAATAAATAGACAATTTAATATAGTAACAATAGAAAAATTAAATCATCATCACCATCATAGCTCTTAGGGATTGTATTATGAAGAAAGTTTTTCATAGATGCAAGCCCTATTTGTGTTAGCTTAAAGGCTTGAGTCTATGATGGTAGAGAAATCACTAAACCATGTAGGTAAAAGCCTACATGGTTTTTTATTTATCAAAATAAATCAGACAGAAAGGTATACAGGTGATTAAATGAAATTTTTAAGAATTCAAGACGAATTAAATTTTGCTAAGAAAAGATATGAACTTACAAAGAAAATAGAGGAGTCTTTTGTAGATGCTGGATTTATACAAATTAAACCAGAAATATTTGAAGAATACGATCAAATAACAAAGGTAGATAAAAATATATCGACAAAATCAATGGTAAAGGTCGTAAGCAATAAAGTAATGGTTTTAAGACCAGATATAACTATAAGCCTTATGAAGAGCTTGATTCCTAGATGGGAGGATGATTTAAACTTAAAGCTATTTTATCATTCAACAGTATATAAAAATAAAAAAGACAATGATGGAATTATAGAATGTAGACAGTTTGGATGCGAATACTTAGGAGAACCTTCAATAGAAGCAGATAGAGAGGTAGTAAATCTAGCATTTAATATATTTAGAAAGTTTACAGATAAATTCTTACTTGAAATAGGTAGTGGAAATTATATAGATGGATTTGTAGAAGAATTAAATATAAGTGAAGAAAAGGAAAGAGAATTTAAAAAGCTATTATATAGAAAAAATAAACCAGAATTAGAGATATTTGCAAATAGCTTGGATGTAAGAGATGAGTTAAAAGAACTTATGTTAAATATTTTAACTATTAGAGGTACTTTAGAAGAAGTAACAGAAAAAGCAAATAAATACTTCACAAACGACAGAATGAAAAAAGGAATACAACAATTAAACACAATAAGCACTTTAATATCAAAGGAAGACCTAGATAAATATACATTATTCGATTTATCAATGGTATCAAAATTAGATTACTACGATGGAATAATGATGAAGGGCTACTTTGGAAACTTATACAAAGAAATCCTAAGCGGTGGTAGATACGATCAGTTGACAGAATCTTTTGGAAGAAGAGTTCCTGCGATAGGATTTACAATTTACTTTGACGCATTAATGGAAGCTATTAACAGATAGGAGAGGGAAATATGGACAATTTAACAATAGCAATAGCAAAGGGAAGAATAGAAAAAGATATCTACAGAAGACTTCAGGTCTTAAATATGGAGAAATGGATAGATAGGGATTCTAGAAAATTAATATTTACAGATGAAGAAAACCATATAACATATATTCACGTTAAACCAAGTGACGTAGTGACATACGTTGAAAAAGGCGTTGCAGATTTAGGTATAGTTGGAAAAGATACAATACTTGAAAATGAAAACGAAAGTGAAGTATACGAGTTATACGATTTAGGCTTTGGAAAATGTAAATTCTCTGTAGCTGGTATGAAAGGCAAAAAAGAAAAATACCTTACATCTGAAAACTTAAAGGTAGCTACTAAATACCCAGTTATAGCAAAACAATTTTTTAAAGCTAGAGGTCAAAAGATAGATATCATAAAATTAAACGGTTCAGTAGAATTAGGACCAATAGTAGGCTTATCAGATGTAATAGTCGACTTAGTAGAAACAGGAAACACAATAAAGGCAAATGGACTTGAAGTGTATGAAGATTTATTCGATATAAGCGCTAGAATAATTGCAAATAGAGTTAGTTATAAATTCAATTATGACAAAATTCAAAAAGTAATAGACTTATTTGACTCAACAGTTAAAAGTACAGATTATAAATAATAAATGAAAAAGTGAGGAGAGATAATTATGAATAGAGAAAAAGAAAGTATAAGAAGTTTAGAACCATATGTAACAAATCCGACAGTATGTTCAGTTAAATTAGATGCAAATGAAGGAAACAGTGAGCTTTATCTAGATTTATTAAAAAATCTTGCAGAAAGCGACATAACATTAAATTACTATCCAGACGATTCGTATACAGATTTGAAAAAGGCGATAAATGCTTACGTAGGATACGAGCCTAAGAATATAACAGTTGGAAACGGCTCAAGTGAATTACTAGATTTATGTATAAAGACTTTTGTAGACAAGGATGAGAAGATTTTAAGCTTGGACCCAACTTTTAGTATGTATTCAATTTACGCTCAAGTTTTCAGTGCAAAATACATAGGAGCAAAGGCAGAAGAGGACTTTGAATTAAATGTAGACAGTATAATAGCTGAAATAAAAGAAAGCGATCCAAAATTAGTTATACTATGCAATCCAAACAACCCAACAGGAACACTTCTTACAAAAGATGAAGTTAGAAAAATAGTAAAAAGCACAGATGCACTTATAGCTTTAGATGAAGCTTATATGGAATTTTCAGATGAATCTCTAATAGATGAAGTCATGGAATACGACAATTTATTAATAGTAAAAACTCTATCAAAGGCATTTTCACTAGCAGGAATAAGAGCTGGATATATAGTTGCTAATGAAGAATTGATAACTTCAATTGAAAAGGTTAGAGCACCATACAACCTAAATTCACTATCAGCATATATAGCTACTAAGGCTCTAGAACAAAAAGAAAGAATGTACGACTATGTAAAAGACGTTAGAGAACAAAGAGAAGTAATATACAATGCTCTAGTTGATTTAAAAGTAAAAGCATATAAATCTGGTGCAAACTTCGTATTCTTCAAAAGCGATATAGAGGATTTACAAAAGAAATTAGTCAAAAAAGACGTGCTTATAAGAAAATTCAGTGGAAAATTAGATGGATATTACAGAGTATCAGTTGGAACAAAAGAACAAAATCAAAAATTCTTAGAAGCATTTAAAAGCGTTATGTAATAAAAGATTTAGGAGATAAATATGAGAAGTTATAAAGTAGAGAGAAACACACTAGAAACTCAAATTTTAGTAGAAATAAATTTAGATGGAACAGGAAAAGCAGACATAGATACTGGAGTTGGATTTTTCGATCACATGCTTACACTTATGGCATTTCATGGAAAATTTGATATGAAGGTAAAATGTCATGGCGATACTTATGTAGATGATCATCATACGATTGAAGATATAGGAATAGCATTAGGGGAATGTGTAAAACAAGCTTTAGGTGACAAACGTGGAATAAGAAGATATTCTACAGTTTTCATACCTATGGATGAGGCTTTGGCTAGAACTAGTATAGATGTCAGCAATAGACCATTTTTAGTTTTCAATGCCGATTTTACAGATGAGAGAGTTGGTAATATGACTACTCAAATGGTAAAGGAATTTTTCAGAGCATTTGTAAACGAGTCTAGAGTTACACTACATATCAATTTATTGTATGGTGAAAATGATCATCACAAAATAGAAGCAATATTTAAATCTTTTGCGAGAGCATTAAAAGAAGGAATAGAAATAATATCAGATGAAGTTGCTTCATCAAAGGGGGTTTTATAATGAATAATATTATAGTAGATTACGGTTTAGGAAATTTAGGGTCTGTAATCAGAGGATTTAACCGCGCAGGCATAGAAACAAAATTATCTAAAGACATAAATGAAATAAAAAATGCAGATTCACTAATACTTCCAGGAGTTGGGGCTTTTGGCGATGCCATGAAAAAATTAAACGAATTAGAATTAGTTGAACCTATAAGAGAATTTGCAAAAACTGGTAAATTTATGATAGGTATCTGCCTAGGAATGCAAATTATGTACGAACAAGGTACAGAATACGGAACTCACGAAGGTCTTGGACTAATAGAAGGTTCTGTAGACTTTTTAGATATAGATTTAAAGGTTCCTCATATGGGATGGAACAATTTAAAATTTGAAAAAGCTGACGATCCAATATTAAAATACATAAAAGAAGACGATTACGTTTACTATGTTCACTCATACTATGCAAACTCTTCAAATAAAGAATTAGTAGCTTATTCAGAATACGGCAAGAAAATACCAGGACTTGTTAGAAAAGGAAACGTATATGGATTACAATTCCATCCAGAAAAAAGTGGACAAGTCGGAGCAGATATATTAAAAGCATACAAGGAGTTGATTTATTAATATGATAATTTTTCCAGCAATAGATATAAAGGACAATAAATGTGTCAGACTTACACAAGGAGATTTCGACAAGGTAAATGTATATGGAGAAGATCCATCATTAATGGCTAAAAAATGGGCTTCATATGGAGCAGAGTTTATACATGTAGTAAATTTAAATGGTTCAAGAGATGAAGTCGGAATAAACGACGCTACTTTAGCAAAGGTAGCAAAGGCAGTCGATGTTCCAATACAAGTAGGTGGAGGAATAAGAGACGAAAAAAGAGTTAAAGAGCTTTTAGATTTAGGAATAAACAGAGTTATAGTAGGTACTATGGCTATAGAAAATAAAGCATTACTAAAAGAATTAATAGATAAATACGGAGCTAGTAAAATAGTAGTTTCAATCGATGCTAAAAATGGAAAAGTAGCAACTCATGGATGGGAACAAGTAAGCGACATAGATTCAGTGGATTTATGTAAAGAGCTTGAACAAATAGGAGTCAAAACTATAGTCTACACAGATATATCAAAAGACGGTATGCTTTCAGGACCAAACTTCGATATATATGAAGAATTATCTAAGAAGACTTCACTAGATATAATAGCATCAGGTGGAGTAACTTCAATAGACGATATAAAAAGATTACTAGATATGAACATGTACGGTGCAATAATAGGTAAGGCACTTTATGATAACAGAATAGATCTTAAGGAGGTACTAGATTTATGTTAACTAAGAGAATAATACCATGCTTAGATGTTAGAAACGGAAGAGTTGTAAAAGGTAAAAAATTTAAAGATATACAAGATGTAGACGATCCTGCTACTTTAGGAAAATTCTACAGTGAAAGTGGAGCTGACGAATTAGTTTTCTACGATATAACAGCTTCTAATGAAGAAAGAAAAACTTCACTAGAATTCGTAAGCAAGGTTGCTGAACAAATAAATATACCATTTAGTGTCGGTGGTGGAGTAAGCAGCATAGACGACTTTACAAATATACTTAACCAAGGTGCTGACAAGGTTTCAGTTAACTCATCAGCAGTTAGAAATCCAGAGCTTATAAGAGAAGCTTCAGAAAAATTCGGGGCACAATGCGTCGTTTTATCAATGGATGCTAAGAAAAATGACGAAGGTTCTTGGAGTGTATATGTAAAAGGTGGAAGAGAAAAAACTGACCTAGATGCAATTAAGTGGGCTATAAAGGGTGTAGAGCTAGGCGCAGGAGAAATAGTTGTAAACAGTATAGATGAAGACGGTATGAAAAACGGATACGATATAGAATTGCTATCTAAAATAACAGCTGCTGTAAACGTGCCAGTTATAGCATCAGGTGGTGCAGGAGAAATGGATCACTTTGTACAAGCAGCTAAAGAAGCAAATGCAGACGGAATACTTGCAGCTTCAGTTTTCCACTTTGGCGAAATAAAAATAAACGACTTAAAGAAATACATGAAGGAACAAGGTGTAGAAGTCAGATTATAAATTATATTATAAAAATTATAGATAGCCTTTACATTTTTAATGTAAGGGCTAGAATACTATTATTTTAAATAATCAATCTAAAAAATGAGGAGTACAATAATGAAAGGATTAGTTACGACAGACAAAACATTAAATGGAAAGATAGATTTTGACGCAATAAAAAATTTAAAATTCGATGAAAGAGGCTTAATACCTGCAATAGCACAAGATGTAGACACTGGTGCAGTTTTAATGCTTGCATATATGAATGAAGAATCTATAAAAAAGACACTTACAGAAAAGAAGGCATGCTACTTTAGTAGAAGTAGACAAGAATTATGGACTAAGGGATTGACTTCAGGTCATATTCAAGATGTTCAAGGCCTATACTACGATTGTGACGCAGATGCTATACTTGTTTTAGTTAAACAAACAGGGGTGGCTTGCCATACTGGAAACTATTCATGCTTTTTCAATCCAATGATGGAGGTACCTGAGGAATATAGATAAAATCTTTATGAGACAACATATTATATGCTAGAGTATTTATTTGAAAAGATATTGAATATAATGGATAAATAGAATAAATAAAAAATAAGAATAATACGATCGATTAAAAAATAAACAAGAGTAAAGGCGAATTTACTATTGTTTATTTTTTTGAAAAAAATGTATTTATATGTAACTTGATTTTTTTGTTACAACATTGTTAATGTTTTTTTATTGACTATAAGGATATCGAGAATACAGATGATGTATCAGGAGGTGAAATGTTACAACATTGTTAATGTTTTTTTATTGACTATAAGTTCTTGATGTAGGAAAATAAGAAATAGAGATATTTGATGTCAAAAAAAATAAAATAATGAGGGGGAATCGCTTTGAAAACAAAAAAGAAATTAGTGATAATAACTTTAATCATCGCAGCTTTAGTAGCACTTGTTGGATGTTCTAATAGCAATAAAAAATTAAGTGAAAATGAATACAAAAGAAATGCTACGTTAGCATCGACTACAGTATCAGATATAATCTACGATTCATCAAAGGAAATAAATAAAGGACCTACAAAAACTTACGGTAAGGTTGCTCATATTACTATAGATGATGGACCATCAGAATATACTGATAAAATGGTTGAAATATTAAAAAACAACAATGTCAATGCAACATTTTTTATGGTAAATGGAAATATGGAAGCATTTCCTGAACAAGTAAAAAATGCAGTAAAAGCTGGAAATACTGTTGGATTCCACAGTGTGAGCCACGACATACACAAATTGTATAAGACTTCTACATCTGCAAAGGAAGAATTTGATGTTTGTGCAAAAACTTTTACAAAAATAACTGGTGAAACTTCTAAGGTTATAAGATTGCCATTTGGTAGTAAACCATTTACTCCTCAATCTTCTTACGATAATTTAGTAGCTTCTGGATATAAATTATGGGACTGGACTTTAGATACTGAAGACTGGAAATCTACTTCACCACAAATAATGGCTAATTTGAAAAAATATGCAGTAGGTGACGATATAACTGTTTTAATTCATGAAAGAAAACAGACAGTAGCTGTTTTAGATGACATAATTAAATATCTAAAATCACAAGGATATGAAATACTTCCAATAGCACAAAATCAACAAGAACAAAATTATTGGAATGGAAAATTAGGAAGTCAAAACTAAAGGTAGGTGAACGGATTGAAGAAAATATTATATTTAGGATTAGTAGGTGCTCTTTGCCTATCAATGGTGGGATGCTCTAATGGCAACGCATTTAAAGTAGGAGAAACTGAAGTTTCAAAAGATGAAGTTGAAAAAGTAAAATCTATATTAGTTGCTACAGCAGGATATACAAATAGGGATTACTTAGCTGAATTTAATAAATCAGAAGATGATAAAGAGGCACAAGAAGAAATAAACAATCAAGTAGTATCTTATATGATAGATAATGAAGTTGTGTACGAACAAGCAGAGAAGGATAAAATAAAAGTTACAGATGATGAAGTAAATCAAAAATATGATCAAATCAAAGGTGTATTAGATTTAAACACAAATTACAAGAAATTGTTGGATGATGCAAATGTAGATGAGGATTACTTAAAGGAAACTATTAAAAAAGATTTAATGGTTCAAAAATACAGAGAAAAATTTGAAGAAAATATAAAGGTTACAGATGAAGAAATCCAAAAATACTACGATGCAAACAAAAAAGATTTCGAAGAAGAATCTGTAGAAGCTTACCATATACTAGTTACAACAGTAGATGAAAATGGCAAAACAGTAGATGATTCTAAAAATGAAGAATTAAAATCTAAAGCTGATAGTATACTAGAAAAAGTAAAATCAGGAGAAGATTTTGAAAAGCTAGCTAAAGAAAACTCTGACGACCAAAGCACTGGTAAAAAAGGCGGATATCTAGGATACTTCACTAGAGAGGATAAAAACGCTGAATTTACAAATGAAGTATTTAAACTAAACAAGGGCGATATATCAGATGTATTTGAAACTCCTTTTGGATATGAAATAGTTAAAGTAACTGACAAAAAGACAGAACAAAAATCACTAGACGATGTAAAAGATCAAGTCGTAAGTAAAATACTTGCAGATAAATACTTAGAACATATAGCTACTTTAAGAGATAAAGCTGAAGTAGAGAGATACTAAAATTTAAATATATTAGATAATTTGAAAATAAAAATGGTTAGGCATTTGGTATAAACATGTCTAGCCATTTTTTATTTACAAATATATATAAATCTAATTAGTTTAGAAACATTATTTATAATGAATAGATTTTATTTTGGAAAAAGATATGTTTAGAACTATAATTCTTCACAAAGTTCTTAAACATATTTATAATGGAAGTTGATATAGCGGTGTAGCTTCGCTAGAGTTGGGTGTAATTAAGTATATTTATTAAATATATAGCATAAATATTATAAAGATTATAAAAAGGAGTTGATAATTATATACAACCAAAATCCATATCTTTTTGGGTTTGGTCCTCAAATGTGGTATATGTATCCATATCCATTTTGGATTAATCCTCAAATGTACAATAGTATGTGTATGAAAAATTGTTTAAATGGTCAACAAGCATATATGTTTAATTACAATACAAATACTATGAATCTAAAGGATTACGGGCCAAACCCATTGGCAATCAATATTAACGATGTAGCTAAACAAAATAATACTTTTCGAACAGCTTTGTGGACAGGAGAAAATTTACAAGTTACACTTATGAGTATAGATGTGGGAGATGATATAGGCTTAGAAATCCACGAAACAACTGATCAATTTATACGAATTGAAGAAGGTCAAGCAATTGTGGTGATGGGAGATAGTAAAAATAATTTAGATTTTCAAAAGAGAATTTACGATGACTTTGCTATAGTGATACCTGCTGGCAAGTGGCACAATGTTATCAATGTAGGTAATCAACCGCTTAAATTGTATGCAATTTATGCTCCACCTCATCATCCGTTTGGTACAGTTCATCAAACTAAGTCAGATGCACAAGCTTCTGAACATTAAACTAAATTATGATTTAACAAAAAGCATTAGAATTTATCTAGTGCTTTTTATGTTTGTAAATATTGATAAAATTGTAAAAGAATTATATAATCTATATTAAGAATTTTCATAATAAATAATTATACATAAATAAGGGGTGGTTTACATGTATCCAACAAGAGAAGAAGCATGGGAAATATTTACAGAATATAATAAGGACGAACATTTAATAAAACATGGATTGACAGTAGAAGGTGTAATGAGACATTTTGCTAATTTATATGGTGGAAATCCTGATGAATGGGGTGTAGTCGGATTATTACACGATGTAGACTATGAATTATATCCAGAAGAACACTGCAAAAAAACTATAGAAATATTAGAAGCTAAAGGCATAGATCAAGAAGTAATACGTGCTATAATAAGCCACGGTTACGGACTTGTAAACGATGTTAAACCAGAAACTGACATGGAAAAAGTTCTATACACTATAGATGAATTAACAGGGCTTATAACTGCAGCTGTTATAATGAGACCATCAAAGAGTGTTTTAGATATAACAGTTAAATCAGTTAAGAAAAAATACAAATCTAAAGGCTTTGCAGCTGGTGTAAATAGAGAAGTCATAGAAAATGGATGCCAAATGCTAGGCAAAGAATTAAACGAAGTAATAGAAGAAACTATTTTAGGTATGCGTGAAGTTGCCGAAGAAATAGGACTTAAAGGAGATTTATAATAAGTTGAAAAAAATCTGTTTCTACAATATATGGAAGCAGATTTTTTTTATTTGTTGGAAATTATATTATGACATATTTTTTGAAAATACGATATAAAATAATTTGTAATTCTTTGTTTAGTTGTAAATATAAACAAATTTTTACAATACTTTACAATACATTGTTGAAAATTAGTTTATATAGTATTATAATGCCAATTGTCAAATTTGATTATGAGACTTTATATCAAATATAACAACTAAATTATACGAGGAGGATTATAAAAAATGGTGTTTTCAGATTTATTATTTAT
>NZ_JALEXO010000066.1 GCF_022780145.1 Intestinibacter sp. | reverse complement strand
TATCCCCGCACTTTGTGCAGTATCAACTACATATATTAAATTGTGTTCTTTGCATAAAGCTCCTATATCACCTATAGGTAAAATAGTCCCACACACATTTGATGCGTGTGTAGTAATTATAGCTTTCGTATTTTCTTTTATATAAGGTATAAAATCATTTGCTTTTACGCTTCCATCTTCATTACACTCAACTACATCGAATTCTAATCCTAATTTTTCCATCTGAACTAATGGTCTCATAACTGCATTATGTTCTACACTACTTGTAATTACATGGTCTCCTGGTTTTAAATATCCTTTTATAAAATAATTTAATGAATAAGTCACACTTGGTGTGAACACTACATTTTTCGAATTAGAACAATTGAATAAATCCTTTAACATTTCCCTTGTATCTAATACTGCGTTTCCTATTTCATAAGCACCTTCGTAGCTACCTCTGTTGATATTAAAAGCCCCACCTTCTATAAATGCACACATAGCTTTTCCAACATTCGGTGCTTTTGGGAAGGATGTGCTCGAATTATCAAAATATATGTCTTTCATTTTCTTTTAACTCCTTTTTTTCCAATAATTATACAATTATCTGTTATAGTATAATACAATTATAAATTATAATCGATTATTTTAACCACAATTTATTAAATAAATAAAATTCCTTTTTTTGCATTAAAAAGCTACCCCAAAATTACATTCGAGGTAGCCTGTATAATCAATTATTTATTTTTAACTATTTTCTAGGATTTTTTATAGTTGCTCTAGCAGCAGCAAGTCTAGCTATTGGAACTCTGTATGGTGAACAAGATACGTAGTTAAGTCCTGTATTATAGCAGAATTCTACTGAAGATGGTTCTCCACCATGTTCTCCACATATACCTAATTTAATGTTGTCGCCTTTTACGCCTCTAGCTAATGTTGCAGCCATTTTAACTAATTTACCTACACCATGTTGGTCTAATACTTGGAATGGATCTTTTTCAAGTATTTCTCTATCAACGTATTCACCTAAGAATTTACCAGCATCGTCTCTTGAGTAACCAAATGTCATTTGAGTTAAGTCATTTGTACCAAAACTGAAGAAGTCAGCTTCTTTAGCTATTTCATCAGCGATTAAGCAAGCTCTAGGTATTTCTATCATTGTACCAACAGTGTATTTAAGTTCTACGCCAGCTTCAGCAATAACAGCATCTGCAGTTTCAACTACAGTTTGTTTAACTGTTCTAAATTCGTTTAATGCTCCAACAAGTGGTATCATTATTTCTGGTTCAACATTTAATCCTTCTTTGTTTACAGCTATAGCTGCATTTATTATAGCTTTAGTTTGCTTTACAGCTATTTCTGGGTATGTTACAGCAAGTCTACAACCTCTATGTCCTAGCATTGGGTTGAATTCTGCTAATTCTTCACATCTCTTCTTGATTGCTATAGCTTCTATTCCCATATCTTTAGCAAGTTCTGCTATAGTTTCATCATCTTGTGGTAAGAATTCATGTAGTGGTGGGTCTAAAAGTCTTATATTAACTGGACGATCACCCATAACTCTGTCGATATCTTCGAAGTCTTTTTGTTGCATTGGAAGCAATGTATCTAATGCTTTAACTCTTTCTTCTACAGTATTTGATAGAATCATTTTTCTAACAGCTGGTATTCTTTCTTCATCGAAGAACATGTGTTCAGTTCTGCAAAGTCCTATACCTTCAGCACCAAAGTCTACAGCAGCTTTAGCATCTCTTGGGTTATCAGCATTAGTTCTAACCTTCATTTGTCTAATATCATCAACCCATCCCATTAATTTTTCAAAGTTACCAGTCATATCTGCAGCAGCTTTAGCTACATTTCCTAGGTAAACTGTACCAGTAGAACCATCTAGAGAAATATAATCTCCTTCTTTAAGAACTATATCGCCAACTTCTATAGTTTTTGTAACTTCACTTACTTTTATTTCTCCACAACCAGCTACACAGCATTTACCCATACCTCTTGCTACAACAGCAGCATGTGAAGTCATACCACCTCTAGCAGTAAGTATACCTTGTGCACTTACCATACCTTCTATGTCTTCTGGAGAAGTTTCTTGTCTTACAAGTATTGTTTCTGTACCATCTTTAGATGCTTCAACTACATCATCAGCACTGAAGTAGATTTTACCACTAGCAGCACCAGGTGAAGCAGGTAAACCTTTTGCTAAAACTTTTGCTTCTTTTAGAGATTTATCTTCAAATTTTGGATGTAGTAATTGATCTAATTGGTTAGGTTCAACTCTCATTATTGCTTCTTCTCTAGTTATTAATCCTTCGTTAACTAAGTCAACAGCTACGTTTATAGCAGATTTTGCAGTTCTCTTACCATTTCTAGTTTGTAATAAGAATAATTTACCTTTTTCTATAGTAAATTCTATATCTTGCATATCTCTGTAATGTTTTTCTAGTTTATCAGCAGTTTTTACGAATTGATCGTATACATCTGGCATTATATCTTTTAATGTATCTATTTTTTGTGGAGTTCTTATACCTGCAACAACGTCTTCACCTTGAGCATTTATTAAGTATTCTCCTAATAGATGATTTTCACCAGTAGCAGGGTCTCTAGTGAATGCAACACCTGTACCACTGTTATCACCCATATTACCAAATACCATTGATTGTACGTTAACTGCTGTTCCTAAATCATTAGGAATATCATTTAATTTTCTATATACTATTGCACGAGGATTATTCCAAGATCTAAATACTGCTTCAACAGCTAGCATTAATTGTTTTTTAGGATCTTGTGGGAAATCTTCCTTTACTTCAGCTTTGTATATAGCTTTGAATTCTTCAACTATTGCTTTTAGATGATCAGTAGTTAATTCTGTATCGAATTTAAATCCATTTTGTTCTTTATATTTATCTAAAACGTTTTCAAATTTATACTTAGGCACTTCCATAGCAACATCAGAGAACATTTGTATAAATCTTCTGTAGCTATCGTATGCAAATCTTTCATTATCAGTAGCTTTAGCAAGCCCTTTAACTGTATCATCATTTAAACCTAAGTTAAGTATTGTATCCATCATACCTGGCATTGATATAACTGCACCTGAACGAACAGATACTAATAATGGACTTTCTATA
>NZ_JALEXO010000242.1 GCF_022780145.1 Intestinibacter sp. | reverse complement strand
TCTATTTCTAGTATAATTTTATGTAAATAATTTTCTGCTTTTGTATTTTTTAGTCATTATATTATATTCTACTTCTGTTATACCTTCTATGCTATAAATTTCTTCAAAAATAAATTTTTGTAAATTATCAAAATCTTCAATAAAGGCATGTGCTTGTAGTTCATTTTTTCCTGTCATAGCGTATACACATTCTATTTTAGGATGCTTTGCAAGCTCGTTAGCAACATCGTCTAGCTTACTAGGTGCTGCCTTAATTTGTAAAAATACTGGTGTATCTAAGCCAACTTTTTTTGAGTTTAATTGAACTGTAAATCTTTCAATTATGCCTTCTTCAAGCATTTTCATAACTCTTTCTCTTACTGCCATACGTGATAAATGTACTTCTCTAGCAATTTCAGCATAAGAAATTCTGCTATCGTTTGCTAATAATTTAAGGATTCTAATGTCTGTCTTATCTAAATGAATACCTAATTTGTCAAACTCTAAAGAATCTTCTCTCATAAATATACCTCCTTCTTAATAATACGTATGGAAATCACTTTATCTTCAAATTAAAAATAATACAATTTCCTATTAACTGCTGTAAAAATAATACACTCTTATGATTAAATTATAACAGTTACTATGCAAGAAGGTATATAAAAACTTGTTATTTAATAAAGAATTTTTTTATTTTTTCATTTCTTGATAGCAATACTCTACAATTGTTCTTCTTTTTACCATTCCTATAAATGTTTCTGTATCATCTATTACAGGAACGAAGTTTTGAGTAATTGCCTTTGATATTAATAGCTCCATATTTGCACTTATTGGCACAGGAGTATTGTTTTTTCTTCTTGGAATATCTATTACAGGCATACTTTCTATATCGTCTATACTAATTTCCTTCTTTTGTATAAGGTCTTTTAATGTCCACAATAAATCTCCTTCTGTTATTGTACCTACATATTTCCCATCTTTTGTCAATATAGGAATAGATGAATATCTATGGTATTCCATTTTTTCTAAAGTTTGTCTAATAGTAAAATCTTCATATATGTATGCGACTTCACTTTTTGGTGTTAGAAAAAATAATATATTCATGTCTATATTCCACCTCCATAATAATTACCAAAAAAATTTATATTTTTATTTATAAAGTATCTCATATTATTTTAACATAGTTATATGCTTATTTACACATAAAATTAACATCCTAAATAAGTCTTAACCCTTATTGCGCAAAAAAAGCCACTTAAGTGGCTTCTTTACATATGACTAACGTTACTAATATATATGAATTTTCATTGTAATCTCGATTATAATCTCACTACGTTTGCAGCTTGAGGTCCTTTAGCACCTTCAACTACTTCAAATTCAACGTTTTGTCCTTCTTCTAAAGTTTTGTATCCTTCACCTTGTATAGCTGAGAAATGTACGAAAACATCTCCTTCACCTTCTACAGATATAAATCCAAAACCTTTTTCATTATTAAACCATTTTACTACACCTGTTTTCATTAATAAATCCTCCTAAAAACACACTTAATTGGCCATTAAATATAGCCTTATATCTAATTTATCATATATAATTATATTTGTCAATTAAATTTAATTTTATACTTATTTTTTTTAATTTCTAAAATGTATATTTTTTAAATAATTTATATACATCAATAATAGACTTTAATTATATGAAATCTTATGGACTTGTCACTCCAGCCTAGATCCCAAGGTACCAATAATCTATCTGTATTATGACATGTTACTAGCGGATATCCCTTTGAATCAAGTCCTGTAACAGTTGATACATGTGTTATTCTGCCGTTTTTTTCATATCCTACTATATCTCCAGGTCTTAGTTTATAAGCTTCTTTATATACATCTTCATAAGAACCCTTGGCTATATATGACCCCCTACCACTGTATATCAAGTAATTTTTAAATCCCTGCGCATTTACCCAAGCCTTCGTCGCCTGTCCATTTTCGTAATTCCAGGTTGTATTTTTAGAAAAAAGACCGCTTTCGAACATTATCTGCGATGCAAAATTAGCGCAATCGCCTCCATCTGAGTTAAAATCTTTGTAATTTGGATTTATTAGGTAAATCTTATCTGGCTCGTTAGTTGCAGCACCACAGTATTTATGAGCGTAATCTATAGCTTTTTTTTGTGTATCATTTAAATTTAATTGTATAGCACTTTGAGATATTATGAAATTTTTTATTTCTTTTGAATCTATATGCTCTAAATTCAGAGAATCAGCAAATGGATCGCTGTACCACTCCTTAGTTATTATATACTTATCATCCTTTTCCCTCACATGCAAATAATGCTGAGTCCCTATTTGAAATTCATTTTGAACGCTCGGTTGATTTTCGTAATGGTATTTATAGTTTGTACAAACTGTGCATATTATACCGTATAAATTTTCTTCCCTCTCTCTTATTTTATTTACCTTGACCTTTGCGTCTATATTATCAAACTCTACTCCCTGCTTATCTGACCAGTTCTTGAGATACTGCATCTTTTTTATCTCGTGTTCATAAGCCCAGAGTCCAAACTTTATATCTGTATCGTAAATGCCCTTTAATATATCTTCATCGTGCTCCATTAGAGCTTTGTTTCTGTAGTCAAATAAATTTTTGAGATACATTTCGTACTGCTTGCTTATATCTAGATCTTTTTTCTGCTCGTTTTCTTGATTATTTTCTTCTATATTATATATATATCCCACTCCTTTATTATTCTCGTACGCATATACATTAGTTCCTGCTAATATCAAAATTAAACTACATAAAATTAGCAACTTTAAAAAGCTATCGTACACAAAATTCACCTCCATCAGAATAATCTGATTAACCATTTCTATAATTATTACAATTTTTATTAGTATATCCAAAATAGTAGACAATAATTATTCTATATTATTTACATATATTTCTATTTAATTGTACCGATACAAATTTTATTTTATAAAATTTATAAATAAGTCTACTCACACGAGTATATTTAATAGTAAAATATACCTATGCAATTTTTTAATTAACGGAGGAATATTTATGATTAAAAAAGTAGCCGCGATAAATGATATGTCAGGAATTGGAAAATGTTCGCTTACAGTAGCAATTCCCATATTATCTGCATTAAAAACACAATGCTGTCCATATCCGACAGCAATACTATCTAGCCAAACTGGATACCCAAAATTTACTTATCTAGATTTGACACATCAAATGGAAGAGTACGGTAAAACATGGAAAGAATTAAATGTAAGCTTTGATACTATATACAGTGGTTTTTTAGGTTCTATAGATCAAATAGATATGGTTTGTGAATTTATAGAAAATAATAAAAATGCATATATAATCGTAGATCCAGTCATGGGAGATGGCGGTGATTACTACCAAACATTTGACGATAATATATGCGACAAAATAAAGGATTTAGTTAAAATATCAGACCTTGTTACTCCAAACTTAACTGAGGCCTGTCTTTTAACAGGAAATAAATATCACACAAACTATACACTTGAAGAATCTCTAAAATTAGCCAAGGAAATATCTAATCTAGGTCCTAAAAAGGTCGTAATAACAGGTATAATAATAGGCGATGAAATAGTAAATTTAGGATACGATAGAGATGAAGATGAGTCGTTTTCTTATTCATTAAAATACAACAATAAATCCTACAGCGGAACTGGAGATATATTTACATCTATAATAACTGGACTTATAACTAACGACTACAGTTTAAACGACGCTATAAAAATAGCATCTGATTTTATATTTAAATGCATAGAATACACATCTAAGTACGATATAGATCCAAACGACGGCGTATTTTTTGAGTTATTCTTAAACGATTTAACATCTCTAAATTAAAAGTTCTACATCCTCCCTTACTTCTATAAAATATATTATAGAAGAAAGGGAGGATTTTTATGGATATAAATCAAAAAGCACAAGAATTAGCTAAGCTTATAAAAAACAGCGATGAATTTAAAACTATGAATAAGTACAAAAAAGAAATAGAAAAAAACAAAAATATAAAAAAACAACTAGATAATTATATGAATAAAAAGGATAAACTCTACACTAGATATAAAATAGATGAAGCTAATAGAAAAATATCTCAATTAGACAGAGAATACTCAAAGGTATTTCAAACACCCCTAGTACAAAATTACTTCAACAGCACACAGAGATTTAATTTACTAATGCAAAATGTGTACAAATCAATCGAAGAAGAGCTTTTAAAATAATATACTCACCTCTTATTTCAAATATTTTTTTAATACAATATTTTGACTATAATATAACGCAATTTTTTTGATTATAATAAATATTTTTTGCCAAAAAAAGTAAATTTTTTGCCAAATTAGATTGCTTTTATTCGATTTAAGTTTTATTATTAAATATATATTAACTTATCGTAAAATCGTTATCTTAAATACCTTCGAGGTATGTATAACTATATCGCGATAAATTTTCAGAAAATATTTAAAATAGATTTAAATTGTGTTTGAATCTATACAATATGTAGGTTAAAAATTATATATTAAAAATTGTGAAATAGGGGGATTGAAATGAGTTCATTATCAACAAGCAAAGAAATATGTGCTAGAGAACTAGAAGTATTAGCAAAAACTCAAAAACTACCATACTGTCCAATAGCATTTAAATCAGGAAAAGGAGCTCTTCTTTACGATTATGAAGGTAAAGAATACATAGATTTACTAGCAAGTGCTTCTTCAGCAAATGTAGGACATGGTAACGAAGAAATAGCAGAAGCTGTAAAAGAACAAATGTCTAAATTAGCTCAATTTTCAATAGTTTACTTCTCTTGTAAGGAACCTGTTGAATACGCAGAAAAATTAATAGAATTATATCCAGGGGACAACAACAAAAAAGTTTTATTCTCAACTACAGGATCTGAATCAATAGATGCTGCTATAAAATTAGCTAAAGGTTATACTGGAAGAAATAAATTAATATCTTTTAACGGAGCTTATCACGGAAGTACTTTCGGTGCAATATCTATATCTGCAATAAGCTTAAACATGAGAAGAAAAATGGGTTCTATGATACCAGATGTTTATCACTTCAATTATCCAAAATGTATCACATGCCCATATGGAAAATGTGAAGAATCTTGTAACTTAGAATGTTTAAAAGAAATAGAAACTGCATTTGATTTATACTTACCACCAGAAGAAGTAGCAGCAGTATTCTTTGAACCAATAGCAGGAGATGCAGGTATAATAGTACCTCCTAAAAAATACGTACAAGGTCTAGCTAAATTATGTAAAGAACACGGTATCTTATTCATAGTCGATGAAATACAACAAGCTTGGGGAAGAAGTGGTAAATTCTTCGCTATAGAAAACTTCGATGTTGAACCAGACCTAATAGTTATGGGTAAATCATCAGGTGGAGGACTTCCAATGGGTGTTGTAATGGGTAAAACTGAAATAATGGATAGCTTAGATGCTCCAGCTCACTTATTTACAATGTCAGGAAACTCAACAGTTTGTGCTGCTGCATTAAAAATGCTAGAAATATTTGAAAGAGAAGATTTAGTAGAACAATCTAGAGTAAAAGGTGAATACTTTAAAAATAAATTCTTAGAATTACAAAAGAAATACGACATAATAAAAGACGTTCGTGGACTTGGATTATCAATAGGTGTAGATCTACCTGATAAAGATACTACTACTAAGATAATCTATGAATGCCAACAAAATGGTCTAGTTTTAATATCTCTTGGAGAATCTACTTTAAGAGTTCAACCACCACTTGTTATAACTTACGAACAAATAGATAAAGCTATCGATATAATCGAACAAGCTATAAAAGACTTCCTAGATGGTAAAATATCTGATGAAGCTTTAACAGTTATAAATGGATGGTAGAATTTTAACTAATACCATTGTTAAATATCGATTTAAAAATAATAAATAATATAATTTTGAGATTAGGTCTAATAATTTTTATTAGACCTAATTTGTATATAATATATTGACATTCCTGTAATTGTAATATATTACTATATACTTAGTTTGAAATAAGGGGGATAATTTTATGGAATACAGAATCAAAAAATCAATTGCATCTCAAATAAAAGAAACATATGCAATTGAAGGAGAAGACGCTTTTAACAATATAGATATCGACTGCGCTGAAGGTATAAATATAGTATCATTTTCAGATGCTGCAATAGATGCATTTAACTCTATCGACTACACAATAATGAAGGACTACCCTCATTCACTTACTGTTAAAAAATCTATAGCAGAATTTTGGGAAAAATACACTGACACAAAAATAGAAAACGACAACATCGTTTTATGCGACGGTTCTATAGCAGCTTTATTCTTAATAAATAAGCTTTTTATAGAAAATGGAGATAAAGTTTTAGGACTAGCTCCACAATTTCCAGAATATGGTGGAGATGTTGTAATGATAGGCGGTAAATTTGAAGCCTACACATTAAAACCTGAAAACAAGTATAAATTTATGGTAGATGAATTTATAGATATGATAACAGATGATTTAAAATTAATATATCTAGACAACCCAAATAACCCTACTGGACAAATAATACCTATTTATGATATAGAAAAAGTATTAAAAGCTGCATACGACAAAAACATAGTAGTATTAGTAGATGAAGCTTACGGTGACTACATGGATTCAAAAAACTCAGCGATAACTTTAATTCCAAAATACGAAAACTTAATAGTTACAAAAACATTCTCTAAAGCTTATGGACTTGCAGGTCTTAGAGGTGGATACATAGTTCAAAATGAAAACTTAACTAAGGCTATGAAAAATATAAATACACCTTACGAAATGACATCTGTAACTAGAGCTGTTGCAGCTAAGGTTGTAGGCGATTACGACTTTTTAGTAGAAATGAGAAAAGCAAACGCCGAAATGAAGAAAAAACTAATAAAAGACTACAAAAACTTGAGTATTTCTGAAAACGGCGAAACAGTTTCTATAATGATGGTAACTCATAAAAACAAAGATTTAGATTTAGAAAAAGAATTTGCTAAATTAAAAATAGGCGTTATATCTTGTGCTTCATTTGAATCTTTAGGTAAAAACTCTGTAAGATTTAGATTCCCATCACCAAAATACCTACCTAGATTAATAGAAGCATTTGAAATTATAGACAACATAGAATAGAAAAAAAAGACGATTGCACTCTAAAAAATTATAAAGTGTGTAATCGTCTTTTTGTTTAATATTTACTTTTTAAAAACTCCACAGGATCTTTTCTTGAAGCTATTCTCGCTGGTATAAACCCACCTACTAAAGCTATAACTATACTTATAGCTATCAATAATACAGCATATTTAGGATTTAAAATAGCTATATTAGATATCTCCGTCGTAACCTTTAGCATATAGTTTAGAGGTATTATAAAAATATAAGCTATAAATACGCCTAAAACTCCTGATAAAAGTCCTATCATGGTGTTTTCCACGTTGAACATGCGTATTATATCTCGCTTTCTAGTACCTAATACCCTTAATATACAAATTTCATTTTTTCTTTCAAGTACAGATATATATGTAATAACAAACATCGTAATCAAAGATGTTATTACAACTAGAGACGCAAAGGATATCAAAACCATATTTATACATTTCATTATATTCGATGATAATTGATTTATTATTGTAGATGTATCCTCGTACAATATTGTTTCACTTTCATCTTTACCTTGATTGTATTTATTCAAATACTCCAATATATCGCTCTTTGCCTCGAAATTCTTAGGGTAAATAGTAATTGATAAAGGAACTGATGAAGCTCCTAATGATTGCAATACCTGCTCTTTATTTCCTTCAAATCTCTGACCTGTAATAATATTGTAATTTAATTTTTTTTGTTCTTCTACAATTTTAGATTTTTTACAATTATCTATATAATAATTACTCAATTCATTGCTGTAGGCTATTCCCTGTGATAAATGAGATAAATTATTATCTTTTTTAGCTCTTAAGATTCCAGTTATACTCAAGGTTAAAGAATTTTTAGAGTTGTATAGCTTTTCTAAATTTCTATCACTACTATCTGTCGAAAAATATTTTCCATTTTTTTGATAAAATTCATCATTAAAAATTATTTTATATTCTTTTCCTATTAGCTCGTCAAATTTGACATTATTTTCTTTGCTGTAATCTACACCAAGAACTTTTAAAACA